>QYPA01000096.1 GCA_007279715.1 Comamonadaceae bacterium
GCGGGGTGTGGACTAAACTCCAACTAAATCAACCACTTACAGCAAAACGCTAGTGAAACACATTATAGGGTCCATTCGCACTCCAGAAAAAGCCGATGAATTGGCGGTTTCTGGACCCGTGGCGCAATGGCGAACGGTCGAGGAAGATGGGGCAGACCAAAGGCTAGACAACTACCTCATGCGTCACCTCATAGGGGTTCCCAAGACGCATATTTATCGCATCATTCGCAGCGGCGAAGTACGGGTGAACAAGGGCCGCGCCAACGCCGATACGCGGTTGCAGTTGGGCGATGTGGTTCGACTTCCGCCTGTTCGCGTATCGGAGCGGGCGACCGAAAAAGCCCAAGCCATGACGGAACACGCAGCGCGATTTGTGCCAGCCAAAGATTTCCCTGTGTTGTTTGAGGATGACTATTTTTTAGCGATCAATAAGCCAGCGGGGGTCGCGGTGCATGGCGGCTCTGGGGTGAGTTTTGGTGTCATTGAGCAACTCCGCATGGCAAGACCGCAGGCCAAGTTCTTGGAATTGGTGCACCGCATTGACCGCGAAACCAGTGGAATTTTGTTGGTCGCTAAAAAGCGCAGCGCTTTAAAAAATTTACAAGACCAGTTTCGCGACCGATCCACCGGGAAAACATACCTGGCGGTGGTGTTAGGTCGTTGGCCAGACAATAAAAAAGTCCTTGATAAACCGCTGCACAAGTTCTTAACGGATAGCCCGGATGGTTTGGGTGAGCGCCGGGTGAAAGTGGTATCGAAAGACGACCCCAACGGCATGCCTTCACTTTCTTTGGTAAAGGTGTTGGCAAGGTCCTCGGAGTCGGAGCGTTTTCCGTATTCCTTGCTAGAGGTGACGATCAAAACGGGGCGCACACACCAAATCAGAGTGCATTTGTCATCCGAAGGCTTGCCCATTGCGGGCGACGATAAATATGGTGATTTTGAGCGCAATAAAAACCTAGCCAAGATCAGCCAAGCGGCCGTTTTAAAAAGAATGTTTCTGCATGCCTGGCGAATTCAATTCAAGCACCCCACAACGCAAGAAGACCAAGAGATACGTGCCGAACTGGCTCCAGATTTGCAAGATTTCTTGAGGGCTATTCACCTGCCCATAAAATTTGAAAATGACCCACAGCCCCTTAGAACCCCGCCCACGCCAGTTTGACTTGATCGCTTTTGATTGGGATGGCACGCTCTTTGACTCAACGGCCATCATTGCCCGTTGCATCCAACTGGCAGTTCAAGATGTAGGCGGGACCGTCCCGACGCAGGAGCAGGCTTCGTATGTCATTGGCTTAGGGCTCATGCAGGCTTTGGCGCATGCGGCCCCTGATGTTCCCAAAGAAAAATACCCGCTTTTAGGCGAACGTTACAAGCACCATTACACCCTCGAACAAAACTCTATCAGTCTTTTTCCAGGCATTTTGGAGATGCTCAACGATTTGAAGCAGCGCCAACATTTTCTGTGCGTTGCCACGGGTAAAAGCCGCTGGGGCTTGGATGAGGCTTTGCATGCGGTAGAGCTGAGATCGCTGTTTCACGCATCCCGAACGGCGGATGAAACGCGGGGAAAACCCCATCCAATGATGTTGCATGAACTCATGACTGAGATGGGTGTTTCGCCAGAAAAAACCTTGATGGTGGGTGACACCAGCCATGATTTGCAAATGGCAATTCATGCTGGCTGTGCCAGTGTGGGGGTGAGTTATGGCGCCCATGATACAGATGCGCTTCAAGCCTGTCAGCCCTTGCATATTGCCCACTCCGTCAAAGAACTGCACCAATGGATGAAAACGTTCGCCTAAGAAAGAAATTGTGAACCATGGATACGGATAAGCAACCTATCGCGCTATGTAACTCGGCTGATTTGGTAGACAGCGGCCTCGCAGTCCCTTTTGATGTGGAATACCAGGGTCAAACGTGTTTTGCCTTTGCAATTCGCTTTGAAGGCAAAGCCCACGCCTATTTAAACCGGTGTTCCCATGTGGCCATGGAAATGGACTTCCAACCGAATCGATTTTTTGATGAATCGGGGCAATACTTGATGTGCGCCACCCATGGCGCGATGTATGAACCTTCAACTGGCCAATGTGTGGGAGGCCCCTGCCGCGGCGGCTTGGTCAAAATACCCGTGTCTGAGCTAGGCAGTGTGGTCCACTGGCATACTGCCCACAATCTAAAGTCTGTCCATTTTTAATATGTCCGAAATAAATACGCCTGATCGTCCCTCGACCGAACCTGAAAAGGTGACTGAACCCCATTGGGAGCGGGCCACTTTAGAGCGGCTCATGATGGCCTCTTTGGATGAGCAACGGACCGCTCGGCGCTGGCGCAATGGAATTCGCTTGGCGTGGTTGGTTTTCTTGGCGGCGCTGGTGTGGTTGGGAATGGAGCGGGGTACCAGTAATGCGGATATTTCCCGTCCGCATACGGCCGTGGTAGAGATCAAAGGTGAAATTGCCTCCGGTTCTGAAGCCAGCGCAGAGCTGGTAATTTCTTCTTTACGCAGCGCTTTTGAAGACGAGGGCGCCAAAGCGGTGGTCATACTCATTAACTCCCCAGGAGGAAGCCCTGTACAGGCCGGCATCATCAATGATGAAATTTGGCGTCTGAAGAAGCTCCATAAAAAACCGATTTACGCTGTGGTGGAAGAAACATGTGCCTCTGCGGCGTATTACATTGCGGTCTCCGCAGACCAGATTTTTGTTGACAAGGCCAGCATTGTGGGAAGCATTGGGGTCTTGATGGATGGGTTTGGGTTCACTGGTTTGATGGATAAGCTCGGGGTCGAACGTCGGCTGATGACCGCGGGCCAAAACAAAGGTTTCATGGATCCTTTTAGCCCTCAAACCGAAAAGCAGCGTCTGTTTGCGCAGTCGATGTTGGACCAAATTCACCAGCAATTTATTGGCGCAGTGAAGGCGGGTCGCGGCGAACGCTTGAAAGAGACGCCTGAGACATTCAGTGGTTTGTTTTGGACGGGACAACAAGCAGTTGAAATAGGGCTGGCTGACCAATTAGGCAATCTGGATTTTGTGGCCCGCGAGGTAGCTAAAGCGCCTGAAATTATTGACTACACCCGGCGCGATAACGTGGCTGAGCGTTTGGTTAAGCGTTTTGGTGCGTCAATGGGCGAATCTATTGGCCGCACGATGACGGCCGCCCCAACCTTACGTTAACGGCCCATACAAAAAACCGTTGGTATTTTGTTGTCGACGGTCCATGCCTTTTGCTTCCATTGTGTAACCGTGCCGCTGTGGTGGCATGCGCTAGAAAGCGTTAAGCCACTCGCGCTGGCTAAGCGGGTGGTGGGTTGAAGCGTTTGAAGCAAGGTTTGGAGCAGGCCTTGGTTGCGGTAGGGCGTTTCAATCAGTATCTGGGTTTGCCCTGTTTTGAGGGCGTGATTCTCAAGCTCTTTGATGCGTTGAGCGCGCTCGCTTGGGGTAGCGGGTACGTAGCCGACAAAAGCAAAATTCTGCCCATTGAGCCCACTGCCAGCCAGCGCCAAGAGCAAGGACACCGGGCCCACCAAGGCAACCACCTCTATCCCTAAGTCGTGCGCTGCTCGCACGACTGAGGACCCTGGGTCAGCCACCGCGGGCATCCCCGCTTCGCTGACCAAGCCGATGTCGTGTCCCGCTAAAGCGGCTTGAAGTAAGTGGCGTGCGTCAAACTCACCATGGTGGTCTCCTTTTTTATGAACCGCGCGGGGAAGCTCTTGAAGATCGAGGCTTTGTAACGGGCCTGTTAGCGGCGTGATTTCAGCAATGCGTTTTAAATAAGCCCGTGTCGATTTTGCGTTTTCACAAATCCAATATTGCAGGCAAGCTGCGGCGCTCAAGGTGGCCATGGGCATGGATTGGTCGAGGGGGCTTTGTTGTGCACACCCAAAATCCAGAGGAGCCGGCACAAGGTACAGTTTTCCAAGTCTTGAACTGGAGTTGGAGCTCATGGCGCACCTAGCAAAGTAATACCTGCAGAGCGAAGCATGGCGCTGGTGCGAATCAGTGGCAGCCCGATCAGGGTCGTTGGGTCATCACTTTCAATGCTTTCGAGCAACGCAATGCCAAGCCCCTCGCTTTTTGCGCTTCCGGCGCAGTCATAAGGCTCTTCTAAATGCAAATAGTGGGTAATCTCAGCATCGCTGAGTGATCTAAATTTCACGGCAACGGGAACTAACACCTGCTCACAAAAACCGCTTTCAAGGCAGACCACTGCCACCGCCGTTTGGAATAGCACCGTCTGCCCCCGCATGGCTTGCAGTTGCTTCATCGCGCGCTCAAAATCCCCGGGTTTACCAAGAGCTGCTCCTTGTAAGTCAGCAACTTGGTCACAGCCAATCACCACGCTTTTGGGGTGCAGCTTTGCCACGGCGTTGGCTTTGCTTAGCGCCAACCGGCGGGCAAGCTCTGCTGGAGACTCGCCAGGCAGGGGTGATTCGTCGACATGTGACGGCTCGACGGTGAATGGCAGCCGCAAACGGGCGAGTAGTTCTCGGCGGTACACCGAAGTAGAGCCTAGAACAATGTTTCTTTGGTGAAGGTGCTGCATAACCCGATTCTCTTACACTGCAGGCATGAATCCAGAATTTTCAGCTCAAAGTCTCTCCATTTCTGCCTTTGCGAAAGCGGCGGCTGAGCTGCAAGGTGTTGAAAAGCTCAGCATCTTCAGTCGTTTAATGGAAGAGTCAGACGCGACTGCTTTGAATACGGAGGTGCATTTCCAAGCGCAAGGCGAAATGCGCCCCGATAGTGCTGGAGGTTTTGCGGCTTGGGTGCGGTTGCAGGCGCAAATCCGCTTACCGATGGTGTGCCAACGCTGCATGGGCCCGGTGGAAATGGAGATTCAGTGTGACCGCGCGTTTCGTTTTGTGGCCACCGAGGCGCTGGCCGAAGAGGAGGACGAAAACTCCGAAGAAGATGTCTTGGTTATTAGCAAACACTTTGACTTGTTGTCTTTGGTAGAGGACGAGCTTCTCATGGCTTTACCTGCGGCCCCCAAGCACCCAACGTGCCCTCAACCCGTTAAATTGCGTGTGGCTGACGCAGATTTCACCGAGGTAGAGGCTGATAAACCCAACCCTTTTGCGGTGTTGGGTCAACTTAAAAAAGGCACAACAGATTGATCACCGGGGAAGGTATAGAAATTGGGCCCGTGTTGGGCTATAATCGAAGGCTTACCGCGTGATTTACAACGCCCTTTACCAACCCATTTAGTGTTGCAACCTGTGCAGCACCATTGCTCAGGAGCCCATCATGGCAGTTCAACAAAATAAAAAGTCGCCTTCCAAGCGTGGAATGCACCGTTCACACAACGCCTTGGTCGTTCCAGGTATTGCCGTGGAACCTACGACTGGCGAAATCCATCTGCGTCACCACATCAGCCCTACGGGTTTTTACCGTGGTCGCAAGGTCTTGAAGACAAAATCTGAAGCGTAATCCGTCGATTTCGCAAAAAGCCCGAAGCTGCAGTGACTGTAGCGTCGGGCTTTTCGCATTATCGAACGCTGTTTTTATCTTAGAGCGCCAGACGTCATGATCACAATTGCAGTGGACTGTATGGGGGGAGATCATGGCCCCAAGGTCACTTTGCCGGCTTGCCGCCAATTTTTAGATGCGCACCCCGATGTGAACTTGATCTTGGTGGGTTTGCCTGCCGCTTTGCAACATTTTTCACATCCTCGCGCGGTCATCGTGACCGCCAGCGAAGTCGTAGAAATGGACGATCCTTTAGAAGTCGCTTTGCGAAAGAAAAAAGACTCCTCTATGCGGATTGCGGTGGAGCAGGTGAAAGACGCCAAAGCGCAGGCGGCAGTCTCAGCAGGAAACACCGGTGCCTTGATGGCGATTTCTCGCTACGTTCTTAAAACGTTAGATGGCATTGAGCGCCCGGCGATTGCGGGGCAAATCCCCAACGCACTTGGGGGAGCAACCACCATGCTTGATCTGGGTGCCAATGTCGATTGCTCAGCCGCGCACTTACTTCAATTCGCTGTCATGGGCTCGGCTCTAGTGTCGGTCTTAAAAAACGAGTCTTCCCCAACTGTGGGTCTTCTCAATATCGGAGAAGAGGCCATCAAAGGCAATGAAGCCATCAAAAAAGCAGGCGAGCTTTTGCGACAAGCGGCGCTATCGGGCGATTTAAATTTTTACGGCAATGTGGAAGGCAACGACATATTCAAGGGAACGGTCGATTTGGTCGTTTGTGATGGCTTTGTTGGAAACGTCGCTTTGAAAACCAGTGAAGGTTTGGCCAGCATGATTGGTGGTTTTTTGAAGGCCGAGTTTTCTAAAAATATTTTTACCAAAATCGCGGCTGTTGCTTCTTACGCCGTTTTAACAGCGCTTAAAAATCGGGTAGACCACCGCCGTTACAACGGCGCGGCCCTTTTAGGCTTGCGCGGCTTGGTTTTTAAAAGCCACGGATCAGCCGACGAATTGGCATTTTTTAACGCATTAAGCCGCGCGTACGACGCAGTTAAAAACGATTTGTTGGAGCGCGTTCGACTGCGCATTGCACACGCAGCCCCGCTCCTAACGGTGGCTGAAATTGCTTCATAATCGGAAGGTTTCTTCATTCCACCCATGAGCCTTTATTCACGCATTACCGGTACCGGTAGTTACCTCCCACCGAGAAAATTAAGCAACGCCGTTTTGGTCGCTGAACTTGCGGCGAAAGGCCTTGAAACCTCTGACGATTGGATCGTTGAGCGCACAGGAATCCGCGCCCGCCATTTCGTGGCAGATGGTGTTTTCAGCAGCGATCTGGCTTTTGAAGCCGCAAAAAATGCATTGCAAGCGGCCAATCGCAATGCCCAAGAGGTTGACCTCATCATCGTGGCCACATCGACGCCGGATATGGTTTTCCCGTCTACGGCGTGTATTTTGCAAAATAAATTGGGAGCCAACGGCGGCATTGCTTTTGATATGCAGGCGGTTTGTACCGGTTTTGTCTATGCTTTAAGTGTGGCTGATTCGATGATCAAAACGGGGGCTGCGAAGTGCGCCTTGGTTGTCGGTGCCGAAGTTTTTTCCCGGATTCTCGATTTCAAAGACAGAACCACTTGCGTGCTTTTTGGCGATGGCGCGGGTGCCGTTGTTTTAGAGGCCTCTGATACGCCTGGAATTTTGGCGAGTGACCTTCATGCGGACGGAAAACATGTGGGAATTTTGTGTGTCCCAGGCCATGTCTCAGGTGGCGCCATCTCGGGCGATCCCGTTTTAAAGATGGATGGACAAGCGGTCTTTAAGCTTGCCGTTGGGGTGTTAGAAGATGCGGCCCGCGCTGCTTTAACCAAAGCCGGCAAGACTGAAAAAGATATTGATTGGATGATTCCTCACCAAGCCAATATTCGAATCATGCAAAGTACTGCAAAAAAGCTCAAGCTACCTATGGATAAAGTGATCGTGACGGTTGACCAGCACGGCAACACCTCTGCGGCTTCTATTCCGCTTGCCTTAGATTACGGTGTGAGAAATGGAAAAATCAAGCCCGGTCAAACCTTGTTGCTTGAAGGCGTTGGAGGTGGTTTCACCTGGGGCGCGGTTATCCTGAATCTTTGATGGACGTTGCATGAAACCGTTTGCATTTATTTTTCCTGGACAAGGCTCGCAGTCTGTTGGCATGCTCGATGCGTGGGGCGATCACCCGGTGGTTGCGGAGGTCTTGCAGGAGGCCTCCCAGGCGCTGGGCGAAGACTTGGCCAAACTGATCCATGAGGGCCCCAAAGAATCCTTGGCCTTAACAACCAATACCCAGCCCGTGATGTTGGTCGCGGGTGTCGCTGCGTACCGTGTCTGGATGGCGGAAGTGGGAATTGCGCCAGTTGCAGTTGCCGGGCATTCGCTGGGTGAGTATTCGGCTTTGGTGGCCGCCGGTGTTTTGACCCTGAGCCAAGCAGCTCCTTTGGTGCGCTTGCGTGCCCAAGCCATGCAAGATGCTGTGCATGTGGGTGTTGGCGCGATGGCTGCGATTTTGGGTATGGAGGCGCAACGTGTCATTGAAGGTTGCGCGGAGGTGACCCATTCTTTCGGGGAAGGCTCTGCTGAAACTGTCGAAGCGGTGAACTTCAATGACCCAGCGCAGACTGTGATTGCTGGAAGCAAGGCTGCCGTAGAAAAAGCCTGTGACGTACTCAAAGCCAACGGCGCAAAACGCGCGTTGCCTTTGTCCGTTTCCGCACCGTTTCATTCCCGTTTAATGCAACCTGCTGCCGAAAAATTACGCACTCGTTTGTCTGACATTCAAATCGCTGCCCCCCAAATCACATTGGTTAACAACATTGACGTAGCCGTAGAGTCTGATCCTGATCGCATTCGAGATGCGCTTTACCGGCAGGCCTTTGGCCC
>QYPA01000018.1 GCA_007279715.1 Comamonadaceae bacterium
GTATTTACCCGCATTGTCTTTCTCATCCAACACAGGCGCCTGTATGGGCAAGCCCGCTGCGGAAATTAACCGGGTCAGCCGTTCTACAAAGGCGCTGTCAACCAATCCCAATGCGTGGGATAAATGCGCAGCCATCACCATGCCGCAGCCTACCGCTTCGCCGTGTAACCACTTTCCGTACCCCAAGCCAGCCTCGATCGCGTGGCCAAAGGTGTGTCCAAAGTTGAGAATGGCTCGCAAGCCTGCTTCTCGCTCATCTTGACCAACCACCCACGCCTTGATTTCGCAACTGCGTTGAACCGCATAGGCTAAAGCCTTCGCATCACCATTGCGCAGCGCATGAACATGGGACTCCATCCAATCCAAAAACGCCATATCTGCAATCGGACCGTATTTGATAATTTCTGCCAGCCCCGCACTGATCTCGCGCGCGGGCAGCGTTTTGAGGGTATCTAAATCACACACCACCAATTGCGGCTGGTAAAAAGCGCCCACCATGTTTTTTCCCAGCGGGTGGTTGATGCCTGTTTTACCTCCTACCGAAGAATCAACCTGCGCGAGCAAAGTCGTAGGTATTTGAACAAATGGCACGCCGCGCATATAACTGGCAGCCGCAAAACCGGTCATATCTCCCACCACCCCACCGCCGAGCGCAAACAGTACCGTTTTTCGGTCACAGTTGTTTTGCAATAGCGCATCAAAAATCGTATTCAAGGTTTGCCATGTTTTAAATTGCTCACCGTCTGGCAGGGTGACAAGATGCACTGTCTTAAAACGCGACGCAAGGGTTTGTTGCAACCGCTGGGCGTACAAAGGAGCCACGGTTTCGTTGGAGACCACCAACGCGCTTGAGGCCTTAAGGAGACCTGCAAACGTGGCGTGATCAGATAGCAGCCCTGCACCAATTTCGATGGAGTAACTCCGATCTTCTAAGGCAATAGAAACGGTGTGTCGCATGGGAGCGCTCATAAGGTAGGTGGTGAAATGAAGGGGGGAGCCAACTCGAGCTGCATCATTATCATATTGACCAATGTGGCAATGGAAGGGCGTCCCGTTTCAACGACAAAGTGTGCAGTTTGACGGTATAGCGGATCACGGGCTGCAAAAAGTTCCCGTAGTTTAGCCATGGGATCGGCGACTTGTAGCAAGGGGCGGTTGGTGTCGTGGCGCAGGCGACGGATCAACTCCTCGGGGTTGGACTTGAGATAAATCACTTGCCCTCGGTCGTGTAAGCGCTCCCGATTCACCGCTCGCAACACCGCGCCGCCTCCGGTCGCTAATACGCCTATGCCCTGTTGCGAAAGTTGATCGATGACCTCCGACTCAATATCGCGAAAACGCTCCTCCCCTTCCCGCTCGAAAAATTCCCGAATCGAGCAACCCAGACGTGCTTCGATCGCATGGTCTGAGTCAAAAAAGTTGAGTTGTAAACGACGAGCCAGTTGCCGACCAATGGTGGACTTTCCAGACCCGGGTAGACCGACAAGAGAAATCACGGCAAGGGTTTCATTGATTAAATGCTCGACTGCCAATGCAGGCCAGAAAATGCATTATCGGACATCCCTGTCCCTCTTTCGGTCTAGCGCACGATAGCGCGCTCGCTGACCACCTTGGGGGTAATAAATACCAACATCTCTTGTTTATTGGTCGAGCGCTGGCGGGTTTTGAATAAATAGCCGACTCCTGGTATGTCACCGAGAAACGGCACTTTGGTTTCGCTTTCGTTTTCATTGACTTCAAAAATTCCGCCAATGACAACCGTGCCGCCATTTTCGACCAACACCTGGGTTTTGATGTGTTTGGTATTGATGGCAAAGCCTGCAGCGGTGGCTTGGCCCACGCTGTCTTTGGTGACGTCCAAATCAAGGCTCACGCTGCCTTCGGGGGTGATTTGTGGGGTGACTTCCAACTTGAGATTGGCCTTGCGAAAAGCAATCGAGGTCGCGCCGCTGCTCGATGCCACTTGGTAGGGGAGCTCCGTTCCTTGCTCAATCAGTGCTTTGACTTGGTCTGCGGTAATTACCCGGGGGCTTGAAACCACTTTGCCTTTGCCATCGGCCTCGAGTGCCGATATCTCTAAGGCCATCAGATGATTGGAAGCGGCACTAAACAAGGTCAAAGCAAAGGTAGCGGCGCCGTAGCCGTTTTGACCCACTGCAGGCAAGTTGACAAAATTGGAGGATAAATTTTGGGTTCCACCTAAACCCGTAGCCGCGACCGCGTTGCCATAGGAGCTCCCAAAAGCAAGGCGCTTATCACCACCGAGCGCCACACCACCTTCTCCTCCTTTGGACGCACTTAAATCATTTCCACCGAGTTTGACTCCCAAAGATTTGCCAAACGTATCGGACGCCTCGACGATGCGCGCCTCAATCAAAATTTGACGCACCGGGATATCTAGCTGGGCAATCAACTTTTGAATTTGGTCTAATTTTGCAGGGGTGTCGGTTACAAATAACTGGTTGGTTCTGGGTTCAGCAAAAACGCTGCCTCGCGCACTGAGAATCCTCGCGCCCGAGTTCGGGGTGCCGCCGCCAGCGCTGAGCTGCGGAGCAATATCAATGGCTTTTGCATAGTTCATTTGGAAGGACTGGGTTCGCAAAGACTCGACGCCCTCCACCGATGCCAGACTTTCAAAATCTAATTTATCTTTCGCAGCGATTTCTTCCTTAGGCGCAACCCAAAGCACATTTCCATTTTTACGAACCCCCAGCCCTTTGGCTTGCAAAATAATATCCAAGGCCTGGTCCCAAGGCACATCTTGCAAGCGTAGCGTCAATGATCCCGTCACCGAGTCGGATGTGATGACATTGAATTGGGTAAAGTCTGCGATCACTTGCAATATCGAGCGAACCTCAATATTTTGAAAATGCAAAGATAGCTTTTCCCCTTGATAGCCTGAACCGGGTAGCAGTTTTTTTGTATCGGGTTTCGCTTCTTTGATTTCAATGACCCATTGCTTATCTGCTTGATAGGAGACATGCTCCCAATTGCCTTGGGATGCAATGACCATCCGAACGCGGTCACCGGCTTGCGTTGTTGTAATAGATTGGATCGGGGTTGCAAAGTCCGAGACGTCCATTCGCCGATGTAAGTGATTCGGCAAACCGGCTTGTGAAAATTCAGCAATTAAATTTTCACCTTGTCTCCTCACATTCATTCCCACCTTGGCATCTGGTAATGTCACCTTCACGCGGCCTACACCAAGGATAACTTTTTGAAATTCCACATTGGACAATGGCGTCAATACTTTGCCACTGGCAAGACTAAAAGCGGGCAAGGGAGGTCCAGAGGGCAATGGACTTTCGGCACGCGCCGAAATACAAAAAAACACCAAAAATACAAACCATGGTGTTTGCCGGGTTGATTGCATCAATTTCAAGGCGTACTCCCGTTCATGGGTATAAAAGTGCTTCGTTGAGACTGTCGTCCAGAAGCATCCGTTGATTTTTCAAGCACCACCAGGCCCGAGCTATCCACTGAACTCACCTGCCCCTGGTTGGTCCCAAGCACCATTCCCACCCTCACGGGGTACACCGCACTTTTAAGCCGGATCAAACCGATACTGCGATCGCCTTGCAACAATTGCCCTACGAGGCGCATGGCGTCCAAGGGAGCCGCCTCCAAAGGGTGCTTGGCATGGAGTGCGAATGGCTTAGAAGGCGAAGGTACGGAATTGCTCATTTTCGAAGTAGCTTGAATTGCAAGCGGGCCAAAGGGGTCTGGTCTGCCCGACCCTTCGTAATCCGTTGGGGCCATAGGCAAAGCAGCCATTACTGTCACCGCTGATTTTTCTTCTTTAAACGCCGCTACCTCGGCAGGGGTAACCTGGCGAAAGGCTTTGAGCTTCGCTTGAAGGGTGACAGTCTCGTTAGCGCTTGCCTCAAAACTAAGTTGACCCAGCGCAACCAAGCGATCGGAATGAGCGAGTTCTGAAACAAAACGACCCATCGCATGAAATGACCCTTTAACTCTGATCGAAGCAGGTAACTCGACCCATTGCGAAGTCACGCGTGGTAGGTCGGGTTTAACCCACTCCAGTTCCAACTTATGCCGACGTCCTGCTTGGCTCAACTCCGAAAGTAATGCGTCCCAATGCGCGTTAGCGGGTAATTGACCGCTCACCATTTTCATCTGCGCCTGGAGCGCTTCTGCTTCAGCAGACAAGGGTTCTAACAAGGCTGCTTTTTCACGCTTCGTTGTAGTTTGCTTTTCCAATACCTGCTTTTCGGTTTGTAAATTTTGAAGCTCTGTCTTGAGATCGCCGATGAAAATAAACGCTATCGCTAACCATACAAAGGAACCAACGCTGATAAATACACATCGCTGCACTAGAACAGGCCACATTTCAGGCCGACGCAAATCCAAGCCGGTCAGGTCGTTCACCAAACCTGCTCTTGCGATGTGAAACTGACGGTAGACCCAAGTGCGAATTCCCATCGGCATCACTCCACCACCTGCGTCAAAGGCGCTTTCGGTGGCGTTGTTGAAGTTGTTATTGAAATTGCTGTTGCTGTGGCTTGCAATTTCACACGCAGGCCAAATCTGAAAACAAGGGTTTTCGATGACGACCCTGTTTCCGAATTTCCTAAACGCATTTCCAGCAGCTCCGGATTGGAGAAGAAATCGCTTTTTTGGGTCAAGTGAGTCATCCATTCAAAGACCGAATCGCTGGATAATGCGTCGCCTGAAATGAGGATGCCCTCCGGCGACTGCAGCACCTTGGTCAAAAGAATTCTATCGGGTAAATGGGCAGTGAGTGCATTCATCAAATGAACAGGGAGGAACCTCTCAAACTGCAAATCATCGAGCGCCTGTTTGCGCTTTGTAAGCTCGGCTATATCTTTCTGAAGAGCCGCCACTTGTTTGATTTTTACATCCAGTATTTTTATCTCTGCTTTTGAAAGGTCGTTTCTATGGCGCTATTGCACAACCAGAGAAACATAGACCCCCGCCACACCAAACGCTCCAAACAAACCCACGGCACATGACAATCCCATAAACCGAAAAAACTGTGCCCGCTGACGCATCCGGCGAACTTCGCGGTAGGGGAGCAAATTGAATTCCATCACCATGGCGACGCTCTGAGTGCTAAGCCGCACGCCCTCGCATAATGCGCAGCTTCCTTTCGAACTGCTTGGAGATCAAGCCCCTGATACAGCGCAAGCCCTGCAAAGGGGTCAAGCAGACAGCAGGAGATTTGGGTTGCTTGCGTGGCCCGTTCGGAAATACCTTCTGTGAGCGCCATTCCCCCAGCTAAATACAAGCTTGCAACACGACCTGATTGAGCACTCCCCAAAAACTGCTGTAAACCGTTTTCAATGTCTAGCAATAGTGCATCTGTGGTGTGAGGGTGTTGCGACGGGGTACACAACTGGGAATGCAAATAGATGGGCTCGAAATTTTGGAAAGCTTGGGTGCTTACAGAAGATGCACCCCATTTCAATAGAAGATAAATTGCACCCGCTGACGAAGGCGGGGCCCATCTCAAAACCCACGCCATCGCTCGGCTGAGAGATGCAGTTTGAATTTCTACTACGACAGGCTCCAACCCAGAACGATCACACAGCGTTCGTAAATCTTCGATGCGTTCACGCCGTATTCCGACGATCTGAATCGCTACTTTGTCTGGCCGGTCGCTAAGAACTTCGTCTGCGCAAAAATCGACATACAGCTCTTCCAATGGAAATCCAATCGATTGGCGCGCTTCCATTTCAACCTGCTGCTCCGTTTCCAACTCCGTTAAACCCGTGGGGATAAAAACTTGGCGGGTGATGACAGCGGAGGCAGGCAAGGCCAAAGCAACCTGCCGTGTTTTTGTTCCTGACTTTTCGATTAAGCCGCGAATCGCTACAGAGACTTCGTGGGGGTTTTCTATCCTTCCATCGACGACCCAGCCGTGGTCTAGGGGCGCACGTTCACAATGCTTCAAGCGCTTTGTGCGGCCTCGACTTTCAATTTCAACCAGCTTTACGCTGCTTGTACCGATGTCAAGTCCCAATGTAGACGCAGGGCGTCTCCCCAATAAGGAACTGATGTGCATTGAGCCTCCCCCTCAAAAAATTTCTGGTGACTTCGCACTCTTGAATTTCGTCAGATACTAGCAGTACCCAAGACATCGCGCCAATAGGGGTCTTCCCCATCCGTCTGTAAGACCCGGTAAACGGCTCGCGGAGCGGGACGCCATCCTGCGCTACCATAGTGGCCTTCTCAGAAGCGCACCCCATTTGCATGTCCAAAACATCTTCCTCTTCCGAAAAAAAATCGGCGCCTAAACAGCCCGTTCAACAAAAATCTTGGTTTTTGCAACTTTTTACATGGGTGGTTGGCATCGGCGTTGCGGGTTCTGCCTCGGTATTCATCATTGTGGCCATCACGATGGCTATTGCTTACCCTAATCTTCCTGATATCTCTGATCTCGAAGATTACCGACCCAAACTCCCACTGCGGATTTTCTCAGCTGAAGGCGATTTGCTAGGCGAGTTTGGTGAGGAGCATCGCACGCTCACCCCGATAGCCGAGATACCAGACGTGATGAAAAATGCCATTTTGGCAATTGAAGACGCACGGTTTTTTCAGCATGGCGGGGTGGACTATCTGGGCATGGTGCGAGCGGCGCTTGCCAACTTAGGGCGTGCCAAAAGCCAAGGGGCCTCTACGATCACTATGCAAGTGGCTCGCAATGTTTACTTGTCTTCGGAGAAAACGTTCACCCGCAAAATCTATGAAATTTTGCTGACCTTCAAGCTTGAGCACAACTTCAGCAAAGACCAAATTCTTGAAATCTACATGAATCAGATTTTTCTGGGCAACCGCGCCTACGGTTTCGCAGCAGCCAGCGAAACCTATTTTGGCAAGCCTTTGAAAAACATCACGATTGCAGAAGCAGCCATGCTGGCGGGACTGCCAAAGGCGCCCTCGGCCTACAACCCCATCAGCAACCCCAAACGGGCACGCATCCGGCAGCAGTACATTATTGAGCGGATGCTTGAAAACGGCTTTATTACAGCCCAAGAGGCTGAAACAGCCAAGCAACAGGTTCTTCAAATTAAGACCGCCGCAGCCCGCCACCAAGGCCACGCAGACTATGTGACCGAAATGGTCCGCCAGGCCATGTTTGCCCAATACGGCGAAGAGACATACACCCGGGGCTTGGATGTAGTTACTACCATCATTCATGCAGACCAAGAAGCCGCTTACAAAGCGCTGCGCCGCGGCATCATGGATTTCGAGCGGCGGCAGGTTTACCGCGGTCCTGAGAAATTTATTACCTTGCCAACCGACGCTCAAGAAATGGAAGATGCGATTGACGAAGCACTCGATGAGCATCCAGACAATGGAGACGTCCAGTCTGCGGTGGTCATCAGTGCGGACCCTAAAAAGATTCGCGCTTTGCGCCATGCGTCTGAACTTGTCGAAATTACAGGCGAAGGACTCAAACCGGCCCAATCGGGTCTTTCCGAGAAAGCCGCTCCCAATATTCGCATTCGCCCAGGCGCCCTGATTCGCGTTGTCAAAATGGCCAAAGGCGGCTGGGAAATTACCCAACTGCCCGAAGTTGAAGGCGCTTTTGTTGCGCTCGATCCGCGCGACGGCTCGATCAAGGCGTTGGTCGGCGGCTTTGATTTTGTGAAAAACAAATTCAACCATGTCACCCAGGCATGGCGTCAGCCCGGGTCGAGTTTTAAACCTTTTATTTATTCTGCCGCTTTAGAAAAAGGGTTTACGCCGTCCACCGTAATCAACGATGCGCCACTGTTTTTCGATTCCGATGTCACTGGAAGCCAAGCGTGGGAGCCCAAGAATTACGACGGTACCTTTGAAGGTCCCATGTCTTTGCGACGCGGCTTGGCCAAATCAAAAAATATGATTTCCATTCAGATTTTGCAAGCGATTGGAACGCGCTACGCCCAAGAATGGATCACAAAATTTGGTTTCGATCCAGACAAACACCCGCCCTACCTCACCATGGCTTTGGGCGCCGGCTCAGTGACACCCATGCAAATGGCGACTGGGTATTCCGTTTTTGCCAATGGGGGCCTTCGCATCAACCCATGGCTGGTCTCTAAAGTCAGCGAGCAACGCGGAAAGCTGCTGGTTGAAACCGCTGTGCCTGCTATTGACGAAGCCAACCGCGCGATCGAACCGCGCAACGCCTTTTTGATGACCAGCCTATTACAAGAGGTGACCCGCTCGGGTACAGCAGCCAAGGCGCAGGCCACCTTAAAGCGCCCGGATGTGTATGGAAAAACCGGGACTACCAATGACTCTATGGACGCGTGGTTCGCGGGCTACCACCCCACATTGGCAGCAGTCACGTGGATTGGCTACGACAC
>QYPA01000129.1 GCA_007279715.1 Comamonadaceae bacterium
GACCTCGCGTTTTTGCAGTACACCGGCGGCACCACGGGACTGTCTAAAGGCGCTATGCTCAGCCACCGCAATGTGCTTGCCAATGTGAAACAAGGACGGGTCTGGAGTGATCCGTTTATTGACCCGAGCCAAGATCTCATCAGCATCACCGCGATTCCGCTGTACCACATCTTCGCACTGAGCTCGTGTTTGAGCTTTATAGGTATGGGTGGCACCAACGTTTTGGTTGCCGATCCGCGCGATATCCCTGGCTTTATCAAAGTGTTGGCGAAGTACAAGTTTGTTTCTTTGCCTGCGGTGAATACTTTATTTAACGGTTTACTGAACGATCCCAGTTTTGCCAAGGTCGATTTCAGCCAGTTGCGGTTGGCCGTAGGCGGGGGCGCCGCGGTGCAACGTGCCGTTGCCGAGCGCTGGCAAGCGCTGACCAAAGCGCCTTTGATCGAAGGCTACGGGTTGACCGAGTGCTCGCCTACGGTGACGGTGAATCCCTTTGACCTGACCGAATTTTCAGGCAGCATTGGTTTGCCTTTGCCTTCTACCGAAGTCTCTATACGCAACGCTGAAGGTCAAGAACTTCCGATTGGACAAGCAGGCGAATTGTGTGTGCGCGGCCCGCAGGTGATGCAAGGGTATTGGCAGCGTCCTAAAGAGACGGCCGAAGTGATGACGGCGGATGGTTTCCTTCGCACCGGTGACGTAGCCGTCATGGACGAACAAGGCTTCTTGAAAATTGTGGACCGCCTCAAAGACATGATTTTGGTGTCGGGCTTTAATGTGTACCCCAACGAGATTGAAGACGTGGTGATGATGCACCCCGGCGTGATGGAAGTGGCGGCGGTGGGTCAGGCCAGCGATGCCACAGGTGAGGCGGTTAAACTTTTTGTGGTTAAGAAGTCGCCCGCGTTGACCGAAGACATGGTGATGAATCACTGCCGCGAGCATTTAACCGCTTACAAAATGCCGCGCCAAATAGAGTTTTTAAATGAGTTACCCAAGAGCAACGTAGGTAAGATTTTGCGGCGCGAATTGCGCCAGCGTCCAGCTTAGAAAGACACTGTTATGACTGAGTTAGTGGTTAGAAAATTATTGGTGGATTTGACAACACCGTTCGCATCCCGCTGGAATGGCGGCGATGCGTTTCGTTCTGCTTTTTTTAGCGCCTTGTCGATGAGCTTTCCTGTGGGTGAGCAATACTTTATGGACTCCGTTCGCAACGGACTCAAAACATTGCCAGAAGATCAGCGCCAGCGTTACGCCAAAGAAGTTCAAGGTTTTGTGGGACAAGAAGCAACCCACCGGCGGGTCCATGCCTTGTTCAACGGCCATTTAGACAAAATGGGCTATCCCAATACGATTGAGCAAAGAGCCCTAGCCCGTATCAAAAAGCAAGCGCACTTGGATCCGCGTATGCACGTGGCCGCCACCGCCGCGACAGAACACTTTACGGCGCTGTTTGCCGATTGGATGCTGCGACACCCTGAAGCCCTGGAGGGTGCCGAGCCGCGCTTACAAACGCTGTGGTTGTGGCACAGCGCGGAAGAGTCCGAGCACCGCAGTACTGCGTTTGATATTTACCAAGCGATGGGTGGAAATCATGTTTGGCGCGTTCGGTCTTTTTACTATGTGAGTGTGATCTTTATGTGGGATTTAGCGCGTCAAACGGTGCGTAACCTTTGGCATGACGGAAGTCTGTTCAAGTGGAGCACCTGGCGCAGCGGCGCTAAGATGTTGTTTGCAAAAGACGGCTTGATGCGCAGCAATATTCCGCATTGGAAAGATTACCTTCGCCCTGATTTTCACCCTGAGCAACACGATGCGAGCCGTTCGCAAGCGTGGCTGCGGGATAACACGGAATATTTTGTTCCCGTGACTGCTGCTGCGGTCGCTTAAAGGAAAGTGTGATGACCGCACTGTGGCTGATCATCCTGACAGCCATCGTGCTGTTTATCTTATTTTTTCTTTGGTACGGTGGCAACGGTTCTCCAATGTCCGCACAAGAAAAAGAGCAGTGGCTTTTGAAATGCCACACGCTCTATACCGGCACAGAACACGCGCATTTGATTCCTGATGCCCAGCGGCTGCTTGACAGCGACGACGGCAAAGAGTTCATCATGCACAACTGTGTGCGTTACCGGCCTAAGGCGCTTTACCCTGAGGGTTCGGGTTATGGCCCTGACCCACGCGCAGCGGATATGCGCTACGGCAGAATTATTTTCCCTCGTTTGTTGCGCTATGCCAGCCACCCGGTCTATGTCGGCCGGCGCATGGGTGGCTTCATAGACCATGAAGGTACTCCCGAGTGGCACTACGTCGCCATGGTGCGTTACCGCAGCCGCCGTGATTTTTTTAAATCTTTTATTCGTGAGAATGACAACGCAGTGATTCACAAATGGGCCGCCGTAGGACAGACCCATGTGTTTCCTGTTCAGTCAGTGATTAGTTTTATCTGGGTGCGTTGCGCGGTTGCCGTCGTGCTAGCGGTTTGCGCTGATGTGGCGATCCGGCTGTTGGCCTGATTTTTCCCAAAAATGCAGCCGATTCCGTTCAAAGGAGCGCCTGGCTCGCCTTACACCCGAAAAATGCTGGCGCTCATGCGCTATCGCCATATTCCTTATCGGTATTTGGTCGGGACCCATGCCGATGCCTTGGGTTTTCCCAAGCCTGCGGTAGAACTCTTACCGACGTTTTATTTGCCTGATGCGGATGGGGACATCCAGGCCATGACGGATTCCACACCCTTGATTCGGCGATTGGAGAAAGATGTTTCTCGGCGCAGTGTGATTCCCAAAGACCCCGCTCTTGCTTTCTTGGATGCGTTGCTGGAAGACTTTGCAGACGAATGGGTCACTAAAGCGATGTTTCATTACCGCTGGAGTTTTGCGCCAGACATCGAAAAAGCCGGTGGCACCCTGCCAGCCCACTTTGTTGGAATCACCGCCCCCGAGGCGCAGTTGCAAGCGCTCAAAGTTCAATTTTCACAGCGGCAAATTTCTCGACTCCCCGTGGTTGGTTCTAACCCCACCACGGCCAAGCTGATTGAGTCTGCCTACACGCGCTTGGTGCAATTATTGGACGTGCATTTTCGAGAATTTCCCTTTCTATTGGGGTGTCGACCGTCAGCCTGTGACTTTGCGATGTACGGCCAGCTCTCGCAGTTAGTGTTGGTGGAGCCAACGTCAATGGCTTTGACATTGCGCCTCTCCCCACGGGTCGTGGCTTGGGTTGGCTGGATGGAAGATCTGTCAGGGTGGGAGTCAACGCATGAACAAGATTCCCAAACCGATGCGTGGGTTTCTGTTGAATTCTTGCCGCCAAGCCTTATGAATCTTTTGTCAGAACTCTCAATGGGCTATGTCCCATTGATGATCGCCAATGCCAAAGCTTTGAGTCAGCAATCGAAGCAAGTCGAGGTTCAATTGAAAGAGGGGCTTTGGACACAGGCCACGGTTCCTTACCAAGGAAAGTGTCTGCGTTGGCTGCGCGAGCAGTTTTCGAGTTTGAATAGCAAAGAACAATTAAAGTGTCGTGAAGTGTTAAAAACGACGGGGTGTATTTCCCTGATTGAAGAAGTGATTTAGCCTTTGGAAGATCGTTAGCCCCTTGGTGATATTGAGATCGAATGGGCTTTGTCACAATACAAAAAATAGCAGGAGACTGACTTGAAACGTATTCATAAATTTGGGATCGGCTTACTTATCTTGGCGTCCTTGGGCGCGGTGGTTTACGCCAATCGGATCTACGTCCTAGAGTACTCCTTAGGGTGGTACACCGACATACGGCACCCACGTGGGCCCTACCAAGAAGTGCCTTGGGTTCAAGGCCCACTAAACGAGGCCGCACCTCTTGCCCAAAGACCGCCTAACATCATCATCATCATGGTTGATGATCTCGGTATCAACGATGTCTCTACCCACGGCGGCGGCCACACTTCCGAAGGCGTTCCCACACCCCATATTGATTCCATTGCACGCGACGGCGTACGCTTTGACCAAGGTTACGCCGGCAGCGCCGTATGTACCGTTTCTCGGGCTGCCTTGATGACAGGGCGATACCCCTGGCGGTTTGGCGTGGAGTTCACCCCCACGCCGGGCGCAATGGCCCGGGTTGCAGGTGAGTTGTACTCTGACCCCAAGCGTGTACATCCCGTCATGATTGACAAAGTGGCGGCAAAGGATGCCAAAGACTTCAATGACTTAGGGATGCCAGACACCGAAATCACCATGGCCGAAGCCCTTAAAGCCAAGGGTTACCACACCATGCATGTGGGCAAGTGGCATTTGGGAAGTACCCCAGAAATGCGACCCAACAACCAAGGCTTTGACGAGACCGTGTTCATGGAAAGCGGTTTGTATTTGCCCCAAAAAGACCCACGCGTGGTCAACTCCAAACAAGACTTTGACCCGATTGATAAATTCCTGTGGCCCAACATGCGCTTTGGCGTGAGTTACAACAACGGCAAATGGTTTGAGCCCAATAAGTACCTCACTGACTACTTTACCGACGAAGCGGTTACCGCCATCAAGCGCAATAAAAACCAACCGTTTTTCCTCTTCTTGGCCCACTGGGGCGTGCACACGCCTTTGCAAGCCAGCAAAGAAGATTACGACGCCTTGGCGCATATCCCAGACCACCGCCGCCGGGTGTATGCCGCCATGGTTCGCTCTGTCGATCGCAGCGTGGGCCGGGTATTGAAAACGCTCAAAGACGAAGGGTTAGATGACAACACCATGGTGGTTTTTATGAGCGACAACGGGGCTCCCGGCTACATCGGTATTCCCGATGTCAACCAGCCCTACCGCGGCTGGAAACTCACTTTCTTTGAGGGCGGTATTCGCGTGCCATATGTTGCCAAATGGCCGGGCCATATCAAAGCCGGAACCCAATACCAGCAGCCGATCACCAATATCGACATCATGCCCACCGTGGTCGCCGCTGCAGGCGGAAAAATGCCGACGGATCGCCCCATTGATGGTGTGAACCTATTGCCATTTTTGAGTGCTAACCCCACGGCGCAAGCCCAGCGCCCCTTGTTCTGGCGCGATGGACCCTACCGCGCCATGCGCCACAAAAATTGGAAGTTAATCTCTTCCGATATTCCTGCCAAAGATTGGTTGTTTAATTTAAGCAC
>QYPA01000150.1 GCA_007279715.1 Comamonadaceae bacterium
CCTTAAATAGTTCCCCCATTTCATGCTCCATGATTAGTTTTTGAGCCGCCACGCGCTCAGGCAGACTGGCCGCTTGCATTAACTCCACGATGCCGCAGTTCATTAAAAAATGGGCTTGGTTGGTGTATCCCAAAACTTCCAATCCTGCATCTTGCGCAGCCAAGGCGATGCCGGTGAAATTAACGTGGGAGGTGATATCTTTTTGACCCACTTGGGTGAGTGGGTCGGTATCGCTTTGGTGGGCTTGGTGGCACATCACGGTACCCATGTGGCGCTGCGGGTGGTAGTACTCCGACTCTGGAAAACCATAGTCCAATAAAAACACTGCGCCCGTTTGTAAACGGTCGGCGAGGGTTTGAACAAAGCCTTGGGCCTGTGGGTGAATTTCAGTCACGTAGTCGTGCTCGCCCGTCACTTCAACCGGTGGGCGCAAATCACTGGGGCGGTCTTGCCAAACCAACGATGGACTTTCCGCATGGGGGTTTGAAGTGTCCAAAGCAACACCCCGCTCATGCCACACCCCGCCCACGCGCGATAACAACTGAACCGGCATGGCGTCTAGCACCTCGTTGCCGATCACAATCCCAGTCATGGCATTAGGCAAAGCCCCGACCCACTCAACGACATTTAAATGGTCAATCAAACGCGTGCGCTGGCGGTCTTTGAGCGTGCTTGAAATATCAACAATGGTGTAACGCCTGATCTTGACGCCCATGGCAGCCAGCGCAGTGAGTAACTGCTGGGCAAGGGCGCCGGTTCCCGCACCAAACTCCCATATTTCGTCGGTCTGGGTGTGCTCTAAGGCTTGGGCGATTTGCCGCGCGAACGCAAACGCAAACAAGGGCGTCATCTCTGGCGCCGTGACAAAGTCACTTTTTACCGCCGTATCGCCATGCGTTGTCGGCATAGCGCCAAACTTGGGCAAATCGTTGGCGTAATAGCCTAAACCGGGGGCATAAAGCGCCTCGGCCATAAACACATCAAAGCCAATCCAGCCCTCAGATTGGGCTATGACCTTGGCAAGGTGCTCGGTCATGGGGGTCGTTAAACTAGGGGGCGCTGTCATTTCGCATCACTTTATTTTTAGCCACATCACTCTGCGCCCCATTTCATTGTTTTAGTCTGACCGATTGTCCTTCAATGTCCGCCCCATTTTCTTCGACTTCAGCCAATAGTGCCCCCACCGTTTTGGTGACCGGCAGCGCCAAGCGCTTAGGGCGGGAAATCGCATTGGCTTTGGCGGCAGGAGGTTGGCGGGTGGCGGTGCACTACAAGGGCTCCGCCCTTGAGGCTGAAAAAACGGTATCCGATTGTGCCGCGCTGACACCCGGTGCAGCGCTCTTTCAAGCGGACTTAAGTGACGAATCGGAAGTGAGAGCCTTGCTACCCCGGGTGATCGAACAATTAGGAACGGTTGACGCAGTAGTCAACAGCGCCTCCACGTTTGAACATGACAACCCCGCCAGCTTTGGGTTTGAGGCGATGGACACCCACATGCGCACCAACACGGGCGCTGCCATTATTTTGGCGCAAGCGTTGCATGCGCACATGGATGCGCGTAACCGCGCAGCGCCCGATAAAGTTTTAGACAGTTCAGAGGTTCACAGTGGCGCGGTGGTCAATATGTTGGATCAAAAACTCTGGAACCAAAATCCAGACTTTTTCAGCTACACCTTGTCCAAAGCCGCTTTAGAAGCGGCAACCACCATGCTCGCTTTGGCGTTAAGCCCATTGGTTCGCGTAGTAGGTGTAGCCCCAGGCCTAACCCTCACCAGCCACCTACTAACCCAAGATAAATTTGCAGCGCTTCACAAGCTCTCCCCCTTGGGGCGCTCCTCTACGCCCAAAGACGTGGCCGCTACGGTCCGATTTGCGTTAGAGAACCAATCGATTACCGGAACCACTTTGTTGGTTGACGGCGGTCAACACCTCATGCGCTTTGAGCGCGACTTTTCTTTGATGTAAGGCGTCACCATGTCTCCCACCACCGGCTCTCAAATTTTGACGCTCAACGGCTTGCGCTTTGAGGCCAATTTGGGTATTTTGGAATCCGAGCTCGCTGCGCCCCAACCCATTCAGGTGGACGCGGAGTTGCACTTGGGCATTCAGCCCTTGCTACCCAGCGACGACGATATCAACCATGTTTTGGACTATCGCAAAGTGCGCCAAATCATCATTGCAGAGTGCACCGCAGAACACGTGAATTTACTTGAGAGTTTGATCGGTAAATTAGCCCACCGGCTGTTGCAGTTACCCGGCGTTTTAGGGGTGCGCGTCAAAATCGCCAAGCTCAAAATTTTTGACGATTGCGAAGTCGCCATCCGGGTTGAAACCGGTCAGTGGTAAGCCATAGGAAGCCTTATGAACGCAACATGGATTGAAGAAGAAAACGCAGTCGCAGCTAAAGACACCGCGGCCTTAAAAATAGAGCGTGAAACCCACAAGCTAGAAAAGCGTTTGTGTCGCCAGGTGGGCCAAGCGATCATGGACTTCAATATGATTGAAGAGGGTGACCGCGTGATGGTTTGCGTCTCTGGCGGTAAAGACAGCTACGGGATGTTGGATATTTTGCTCAAAATGCAGCAACGCGCTCCGATTTCATTCGAGTTAATCGCTGTTAATTTGGACCAAAAACAGCCTGGCTTTCCTGACCACATCTTGCCCGCTTACTTAAAGCAACTCGGCGTTCCCTTTCACATCGAAACGCAGGACACCTACAGCATTGTTAAAAAGGTCATCCCTGAAGGAAAGACCATGTGTAGCTTATGCAGTCGGCTGCGCCGAGGCATTTTGTATCGGGTAGCCGATGAACTCAAAATCACAAAAATCGCGCTAGGCCACCACCGCGACGATATGTTGCAAACGTTTTTTCTCAATATGTTTTTTGGCGGCAAGCTCAAAGGCATGCCCCCAAAATTGGTCAGTGACGACGGTGGCCACATCGTGATTCGCCCCTTGGCCAATGTGGCTGAAAAAGACCTGACCCGCTGGGCTGCGCACCGCGCATTTCCCATCATTCCCTGCACGCTGTGCGGGAGCCAAGAGAACTTGCAACGTAAGCAAATTGGCAACATGCTGCGCGATTGGGAAAAACAATACCCCGGTCGCATAGAAAGCATGTTTACCGCGCTTCAAAACGTGGTGCCCTCGCATTTGATGGACACCAAGCGCCATGACTTTAAAAATATCAAAACCACTGGACTTCCAGACGCAGAGGGCGACAAAGCTTTTGATGCCGAAGAATTCGCTGCAACTTCCCTGCCTGGTCTCCAACTGGTGAGCCTTTAACAATATGCCGCTTTCTGGTTTGCACTTCAATGCCTTGCTACGTTGCGCAATCGGATTGGCTGCTTTATTGGCTTTAGGCGGATGCGCCACCACGCGAATCATTGATAGCGAAGTTCGCAGTTTTGCGGGTTCGGTTGGCCCCAACAACCCCGCAAGCTACCGGTTTGAGCGCCTACCCTCGCAGGATCTGCGGGCCAAAGCCCAAGAGCAACTCGAAACCATGGCGCAGCCACTGCTAGAGAGCGTTGGGTTGCGCAAAGCAGACGCCACACCCCAATACGCGTTACAGATGAAGGCTACCGTGGAGGCCATACAGAATCCTTCCTACAGCACGTCTTGGCGACGTCAGCGTTGGATGGACAGGGATGGGTTGATCCGGTTTCCTTCCATGGGGCTGATGCTAGAGCCGCCTTGGCACCGCTACAGCGTTTCGCTTTTGTTACGTGACATCGCGACAAGTCAGACCGTTTTTGAAAGCACCGCCCAACACGTCGGCCCGTGGTCCGATTCCCAGCAATTGCTCCCCGCGGTCATTCGTGCCGCCTTGAGCGACTACCCTCGCGCACAGCCCCAGCCTCATACCGTTTTCATAGAAATTTCACCCACTGCGGCAACAAGCCCATGACCCACCCACTCTCACCCTCCGTTCGGATTACTGCGGTTCGCCACGGCGAAACTGCCTGGAACGTGGACACGCGTATTCAAGGGCAACTTGACATCGCGCTCAATGACCGCGGCCAGTGGCAGGCGCAACGGGTTGGAATGGCTCTCTCTGAAAGCGGCATTGACCACATTTACACCAGCGATCTGCAGCGTGCCCACAGCACCGCCAAAGCCATCGCCGAGCACGCAGGCATAGACCCAAAAACCATTGCACTTCACGCGGGCCTGCGCGAACGGGCATTTGGAAGTTTTGAAGGACAGACCTACGCCGAGATAGAAAACAAGTGGCCCGAAGAGTCCAAGCGCTGGCGACAGCGTGACCCCCATTGGGCGCCGCCTGGGGGCGAAACCCCGCTTCAAACGCGCGATCGTGTTGCTCATACGCTTTCCGCCATCGCAGCCAAACACAGCGGTCAACATATCGTGTTGGTCGCCCACGGCGGGGTATTAGACATGTTGTACCGCCTGGCTACGCAACAAGCCGTCGATGCGCCACGCACATGGGATTTAGGCAACTGCACGATCAACCGCCTGCTTTGGACGCCTGAATCCTTAACCTTGGTAGGCTGGGCCGACGCAAATCACCTTGAGACCGAAACCCGGGACGAATTCACGGCGTAATTCTTATTTCAATTGCTTAAACCCTATGTCCAAAATCATTGTTTTTGCTTTCCCTGTTTTTTTACTGCTCATCGCTTTGGAATTTTGGTGGGACCAGCGCCAATCGCGCTTAAGAGGGTCGGTCTCGAGCTTTGGACTCAGTGATTCTTTAAACAGCTTAAGTTTGGGACTCATGAGCCAGTTAACGGGCGTCTTGAGCAAATTCATTGGCTTGCTCCTTTACCCAGCCGTGTTTGATTCCATCGCTCTTTTCCCTGATGCAGCGCTATGGAAAGAACCTGTAGGTTGGCTTCTCGCTTTGGTGATTTATGATTTTTGCTATTACTGGCTGCACCGCGGCGGCCATCGTATTTCTCTGCTTTGGGCAGCGCACTCTGTTCACCACCAAAGCCAGTACTACAACCTCACCACCGCATTGCGCCAAACCTCGACAGGCGCGTTTTTTGGTTGGATTTTTTATCTCCCCATGGCTGTTTTAGGTGTTCCTCCTTTGCTGTTTGGCATCGTCGCTTTGGTTGATTTACTGTATCAATTTTGGGTACATACCGAGCACGTGAAGAAACTCGGTTGGTTTGATCGCGTGTTTTGTTCGCCCAGCAACCACCGCGTACACCACGCGATCAACGAGGGTTACCTTGATCGCAACTACGGCGGGATTTTGGTGGTGTGGGATCAGCTGTTTGGCACGTTCACGCCAGAGCAAGAAACCTGCGTTTATGGAACCCGCGACCCTTTGAACAGTTGGAACCCGCTATGGGCCAATACCCAAGGCTACGTTCGTTTAGCGCAAACCAGCCGCCAACTCCCCGCTTGGACTGACAAGCTCAAAGTGTGGTTTAAACCGCCAGGCTGGCTTCCTGCCTCAGCGTGCGCTTTGGAGAAACCAGAATTTCAGATGGCACAGGTCAGCACATACCAACCGCAACGCACACACGGCCAACACGCCTTTGCCAGTGTTCAGTTGATACTTATTTTGTTTGCGGGTTCTGCGTTTTTGTGGGTTGCAGATTCTCTTTCGCTGACATCTACCGCGATGTACTGTGTTGGCCTTTGTTTGAGCCTCTGGGTTTTAGGGCGCTATACCGAAGGACATTTGCGCGGCTGGCAAGCGGCGCTGTTACACGTCGCAACCGCCGCCGCTTTGGCGCTAGCTCAGTAAATCGGGATGCAAGGTGCTGGGCGGCACAACGCCTAAATGGCGGTAAGCAGCGAGCGTTGCTATGCGCCCGCGCGGAGTGCGTTGCAAATAGCCTTGTTGAATTAAGTAGGGTTCAATCACGTCCTCGATCGTTTCGCGCTCTTCGCCAATACTGGCTGCAATATTATCCAAGCCCACAGGACCGCCATCAAAACGGTGAATCACTGCTTCAAGCAGCTTGCGGTCCATGAGGTCGAAACCCTGCGGATCCACATCAAGCATAGCCAAAGCCCGGTTGGCAATATCCAAAGTAATTTTCCCCACTCCTTTGACTTCCGCAAAATCACGCACACGGCGAAGGAGCCGATTGGCGATGCGCGGCGTTCCGCGTGAGCGGCGAGCGATTTCAAAACCGCCGTCGGAATCGGTTGGCACTTTGAGCAAACCCGCACTGCGGGTCACGATGCGCAACAGCTCGTCCGAAGAGTAAAACTCTAAGCGCGCCACGATCCCAAAGCGGTCCCGCAAAGGGTTGGTCAACATTCCCGCACGGGTGGTCGCACCGACCAAGGTAAAGGGCTGCAAATCCAACTTAATAGACCGCGCCGCTGGGCCTTCACCAATCATGATGTCGATTTTGTAGTCCTCTAAAGCGGGATACAAAATTTCTTCTACGACGGGACTTAAGCGGTGAATTTCGTCAATAAATAAAACGTCGTTCTTTTCTAAGTTGGTTAAAAGCGCCGCCAAGTCTTTCGGCTTTTCCAACACCGGGCCACTGGTCTGGCGCAGATTCACCCCCAGTTCATGGGCAATGATGTGGCTCAGAGTCGTCTTACCTAAACCAGGCGGGCCAAAGAGCAAGATATGGTCCAACGCTTCGTCGCGTTTTTTGGCCGCTCCAATGAATATCTCTAACTGCTCACGAATCTTCGCTTGGCCCACATAGTCATCCAATAGCTTAGGCCGTAATGCCCGCTCAATCGCCTCTTCGCTTGAAGAAACGGGCGCAGTCGATACAACGCGCTGCGCCAAGGCAGGCGCTGAATCTGGAGAAAAATCGTCCGTTTGAATACTCACAAACCACCATCTAAAAACTAAAAAAGGGCAAGAAAAAAGCTGCGATGCTTACAGCATGGCAGCTTTTATGGATGGCAATGCCATCAATCGCCAAGAGGAAAGGCTTATTTCACCCAACCCGATACCGTATCTACCGTCTTGTCATATGCCGATGTCAGTGTAGAGCAACCGCCCAGTAAAAGGCCAGCCAAAAGGGAAAATGCCACTGTTAAAACGCGAAATTTCATAGGGACTCCAGTAAGTTAACGAAATACATGTTGAACCATAGCATATGAAACGCCATTTTCAAAACCCATGAAAAAAACCACCCAAAGGTGGTTTTAATGTTTTTTGGTGGCCCGGGGCGGAATCGAACCACCGACACAAGGATTTTCAACTCTGATTGACCGCTTCGATTTTGTTCTAAATCAAGCGGCTTAAACGCTGAAAACTTTTCGTGTGCGCCAAACCGTATTTTAACACGCG
>QYPA01000082.1 GCA_007279715.1 Comamonadaceae bacterium
ACATCGATAACTAGACCGCTTCATTCGTCGGCGTCGTCAGAGTTTTATAAGGGACAGGTGGTACCCGACACACAAGCGTAGGTGGTGTTGAAATCCATCTCGCGAGGAATATCGAGGTCACGGCAGACTACGGAGCGTTGGAAGAAGTGAATGTGCTCCAGCGTATCGACCACGCGGGCGATGTTGTAGAGATCTTGGGTGGTGGAGTCACGGTATTCGCCGGTCTGCGCATTCACCATGCTCACCGCAGCGCCTGCCGTTCCGAAGTAAACATTGGATCCCCAGGGCTCCATGTCATGCTTGGGATCTTGGCCGTGCAATACAAAATTACGCGCTGCGTTGGCAACCGTATCTTCAATGAGTGCTCGAGGAAAAATCAAACGCCCGGTGTCGGTCAGTTTGGCGCCGGCTTTGGTCATAAGCTCGATGCCGCTTTCAGGCGCATCGGCCAAGCCAATGTGCTCTAAGGCATCTAAAGCGGCGTTGTGAATTTTAAGAACGTCAGCGTCGCTCAATGGCTTGTAAGCGCCGCCGCGCATGCCGGGGCGAACAGGGCGTAAGCTGTCAGGCAGTGGCGCTGAGCGGGCGGCCCGACGTGCATCACGGGCACCGCCACGGGGTGAAGATTTAGTCGTTGGTTCAGTCATTGTTTCGCTCATGGTGTTGCCTTATGAAAAAAAGGATGAATCGTTCTGCTTAGGCCCGAAGCCGCAGGTTGGTGGGGTCGTACAGGGGTTCTTGTTGCACTGTGGCGCTGCGCATATGTCCTAGAACTTCGACGTGCACTTTGGTGCCCGGTGCAGCCAAATCGGCGCGAACGTAAGCCAGCGCCACGTTCTTTTGTAGGGTATGGCTCCAAACGCCCGAGGTCGTTAAGCCCACGTTGGTTCCATTTTGAAATACTTGGGCGCAATACGGCGCTTCGGCGTCCCCGTTTTCATCAAAAATCAAGGGCACAAAGCGTTGCGCCGCGCCGCGTTGGTGTTCCGCAAGCAAGGCGGCTTTACCAATGAAGTCAATGGTTTTCTTGACATCGACAAAACGGTCAAGCGACGCCTCCAAGGGCGTGTAGCCACTTTCCAAATCGCTTTTCCAGCCGCGGTAGCATTTATCAACGCGCAGGCTGTCCATCGCATACAGACCGAAGTCGCGAATATCAAACGCTTTGCCGGCTTTCCAAATGGCTGCGTACAGGGCAGGGATTTGGTCCACGGGCGCATGCAGTTCCCAGCCCAGTTCACCCACATAGTTCACCCGCATAGCGAGCATTTTTCCGGTAACGGTGGTGATTTCTCGGGCTGTGAGCCACGGAAAACCTGCGTTGGATAAATCATCTTTTGTCACTTGGCTGAGCACGTCGCGGGCGTGGGGGCCGGCAACGATCAGGGTGCCGAGTTGGGCCGAGATGTCGGTGACTTGAACCGGGCTGTTGTCAGGCAAGGATTGGCGCAGCACGTCCATGTCATGGGTCGCAGCGATGGCGGCACTGATGATGTAGAAATGGTCTTCGGCCAATCGGGTGATCGTGAATTCGCTGAGCAGTTTGCCGGTGGGCGTAAGCGCGTAGGCCAAAGATACACGGCCTAAGCTTGGCAGCTTGGAGCACGACACGCGGTCTAAGTGCGCTGCAGCGCCTGGGCCTTTGAGCTCGTATTTGGTAAAGCCAGGCAAATCCAAAATAGCAACGCGCTCGCGCACAGCCTTGACTTCTTCAGCCACCGCGGGGTGCCAAATGTTTTCACGGCGAAACGAGTGCGTGTCTGCGGGCAGCTTACCTTCCAAGTCAAAGTAAACCGCGCGTTCCCAACCGCCACGAGCGCCAAAGCGTGCGCCTTTGGCTTTGAGTTGATCGTACAAAGGCGAGGCGCGCAAAGGCCGACCCGCAGGGCGTTCTTCGTAAGGGAACGAAGACGCGTATTCGTTTTGGTAGACCTCAATGGCTTTGGCCACGGTGTAGGCGGTGGTGGCGTAGTCGCCAAAACGGCGGCGGTCGAGTGACCACAGGTCCCACTCGGTTTGCCCATGCACCACCCACTCGGCCAGCGCTTTACCAGCGCCGCCGCCTTGGGTGATACCAAAGCTAAAGGTGTTGCAGTGAAAGAAATTGCGCAAACCTGGCTCGGGCCCGATGTAGGGGTTGCCGTCGGGCGAGTAGGGAATCGGACCGTTGACGCCGCGCTTGATACCGGCTCTTGAAAGCGCAGGCACGCGGGCCATGGCGTCTTCAATGTAACTTTCTAGACGCTCAAAGTCGTCGTTCCACAACTGGTTGGCAAAATCATCGGGCATACCGTCCAGCCACATCGGTGTGGCCTTCCATTCGTAAGGGCCCAAAATAAAACCTTCGCGTTCTTGGCGCAGGTAATACGAGGTATCAGGGTCGCGCAACAAAGGCAAACGCGCTGCGCTTTCTTTGAGCTCGGGCACATCTTCGGTTACCAAATACTGGTGCGACATGATGGCAATCGGTAAGTGCCGCCCCACCATGGCCATCACTTCGCCAGCGCGGTAGCCAGCCGCATTGACAACGATTTCTGCAGTAATTTGCCCTTTGTCGGTGGTCACGAACCACTCGCCGTTGGGCTTTTGTTCTAGGCCGGTCACGCGGGTGTGGCGACGAATGGTCGCGCCCAGTAAGCGGGCTTCTCGGGCCAAGGCTTGGGTGAGCTGGGAAGGGTCAATGTCGCCGTCGAGTGGGTCCCACAACGCGCCTTGGATGTCGTGGGTTTCAATCAGGGGATAGCGGTCTTTGAGTTCGCTGGGCGACAGAATTTCGTACTCCAAGCCGTTCGCCCGCCCCATGCTTTGAACATGGTGAAACTCATCCATGCGGTTGCGCCCGTGGGCCAAACGTACCGAACCAGTCAGGTGGTAATTGATGGGATTTTCAGAAGACGCCGCTAATTTACGGTACAGGGCAGCAGAGTATTTTTGAAGCTTTAAGATGCTCCAGCTGGTCGAAAAGGTAGGCAAATTACCAGCGGCGTGCCAAGTGGAGCCCGAGGTTAATTCATCACGCTCAAGGAGCAACGCGTCTTTGATTCCTAATGCCGCTAAGTGATACAAGCAGCTGCAACCCACCACGCCGCCGCCTATGACGACAACTTTCACATGCTCTGTCATGTCTGTCTCCGTTGACTTGAGGAAGAGGCAAACGGGCTAACGCGCCGCTTGCCGCTCATTTTTTTTTGGATTGTAAGCACAAATCTAAAAACCCTTGATAAATTTTTACATTAGAATAATTTTCGGCATATTTTTTACTTTTCGGAGGTCGTATGGATCTACCTAATCGGGCGAGCGTGGTCATTGTGGGTGGTGGAATCGTGGGCTGCAGCCTGGCGTATCACCTTACTTTGCGTGGGTGTACCGATGTTGTTTTGCTCGAGCGCAAGCAACTGACCTGCGGCACCACGTGGCACGCTGCGGGATTGGTAGGCCAACTGCGGGCGACCTACAACATGACCCGATTGGCGCAGTACACCACTAACTTATACAAATCACTAGAAGAAGAAACTGGCCAAGCCACCGGTTTTCGCCAAACCGGCTCCATCGCGATTGCCACCCACCAAGCGCGATTTGAAGAGCTCAAGCGCGGCGCTTCGATGGCCAAGTGCTTTGGCTTAGAAGTCCAAACCCTTACCCCGAGCGAAATTGCCAGCCTCTGGCCTGGCGTTCGCATTGACGATTTGGTGGGCGGAGTTTATTTGCCCAAAGACGGTAGGACCAATCCGATTGACACCACGCAAGCCTTAGCAAAGGGCGCTAAGAGCCGAGGCGCACGTATTTTTGAAAACACCGCCGTTGAAGAAATACTGATTGAAAACGGAAAAGCCGTGGGCGTTCGAACTGCGCAAGGTGAAATTCGCGCTGACATGGTCGTCAACTGCGCAGGCATGTGGGCCCATGAACTCGGTGCCAAATCTGGCACCACCATTCCATTGCATGCGGCTGAACACTTTTATATTGTCACCGAGCCGATGGAAGGTTTGTCCTCGGAAATGCCGGTGTTGCGTGACCCCGATGGTTGCGCCTACTTTAAAGAAGATGCGGGCAAGTTGTTGGTTGGCTGGTTCGAGCCTGTGGCCAAGCCTTGGGGCATGCGCGGTATTCCCGAGACCTTCTGCTTTGACCAGTTGCCCGATGACTTAGAGCATATCGAGCCTTTGCTAACCGCCGCGATGCACCGCACGCCCGCGTTGGAGAAAACCGGGATCAACTTGTTCTTTAACGGCCCCGAAAGTTTTACGCCGGACGATCGTTATTTGCTAGGCGAGACGCCGGAAGTACGTAATTTGTTTGTCGCCGCTGGCTTTAATTCGATTGGAATTCAATCGGCTGGTGGCGCTGGAAAAGTGCTCGCCGATTGGATGCTCGACGGCCACCCGCCTATGGATTTGTGGGACGTCGATGTGCGCCGATGCATGCCGTTTCAGCGCAACCGCAGTTACCTGAAAGACCGCACGGTGGAAACCTTGGGCTTGTTGTATGCGATGCACTGGCCGTTTCGCCAAGCTGAAACAGCGCGTGGCGTTCGTCGCTCGATCTTGCATGACCGCTTGTTGGCCAAGGGGGCCTGTTTTGGCGAGGTCGCCGGTTGGGAGCGGCCTAACTGGTACGCCCCTGCGGGGGTCAAAGCCGAATACGAATACAGCTACGGCCGACAAAATTGGTTTGACTACTCCGCCCAAGAACACGCCGCCGTTCGCAATGCCGTGGGCTTGTTTGACCAATCGTCGTTTGCAAAATTCTTGGTGCAAGGGCCTGATGCGGAAAAAGTGTTGAACCACTTGTGTGCCAACAACGTCTCAGTCCCCGTAGGCAAAGTGGTTTATACCCAATGGCTCAATACGCGGGGTGGTATTGAGGCCGATTTAACGATTACCCGCGAAGCACTGGACCGCTATTTGGTGGTGTCCGCTGCCGCAACCCAGACCCGCGACTTTGCGTGGCTGAACCGCAATATCGACCCCGATGCCCGCGCTACGGCAGTTGATGTGTCATCAAGTATGGCGGTATTGGGCCTGATGGGCCCGCGTTCACGCGAGTTGATCAGCTTGTTGACGAATGCGGATATGTCTAACGCAGCTTTCCCTTTTGGCACCTCACAAGTCATTGACCTCGCCTACGCGCGCGTACGGGCAAGCCGCATTACCTACGTGGGTGAATTGGGTTGGGAGATTTACATTCCGGTTGAATTCGCACCTTCCGTTTTTGACGCGCTCATGAAAGCAGGCGAGCCACTAGGATTGCGCCTAGCGGGTTACCACGCATTGAACTCTTTGCGAATGGAAAAAGGCTACCGCCATTGGGGCCACGATATCAGCGACGAAGACACCCCGCTGCAATCCGGCCTCGGCTTTGCAGTGGCTTGGAACAAGCCTAGCGGTTTCCTAGGAAAAGACGCGTTGCTTGCGCAAAAAGCTGAGGGCACCACCCGCACCTTGGTGCAATTTGCGTTGGACGCGCCTGATGCTTTGCTATATCACAATGAGCCGATTTGTCGCGATGGCGTGATTGTGGGTCGTATCTCTTCCGGTATGTTTGGCCACACCTTAGGAAAATCTCTGGGTATGGGATACGTAGAGCACAATACCAAGTACGCATCGATGCTTGAAGGCGTTTACGAGATTGAAGTGGCTGGGGTGCGATTAAAAGCCCAGCCTTCTTTGATCCCGTTTTATGACCCGCAAAGTTTGCGAATCAAAGAAACCGTTAAATAAGCTAAACCACGCAATTTCCAATGGCCATCCAATCGGCACGCCTTCCCCAACCTGACGAACCGTTTGACGGCTCCATTGGCTTGGACGCGATTGATCCGAGCGCTGCGATTGGGGAGCAGTTGCGTGAGTTGCGCCAGGTTAAAAACTTGCCGCTGCGTGAGGTCGCAGAAAAAGCGGGGATTTCGGTGGGCTACCTCAGCCAACTCGAGCGCAACCATTCGCGTTTGCCGATTGGGGTGCTTAAGCGCATCAGTGACGCTTTAGGCGTCCACATGAATTGGTTTTTTCAGCAAAACAACGAAGGTGATCCTGCCGAGCGAGATGTCGTGGTGCGAAGCAATAACCGTAAACGCATGTCTTTTACGGGTCTGGGAATTCAAGAAGAACTGCTCTCTCCTAACTTAAGCGGTCCATTGGAATTACTCATCAGTACGATTGACCCCAAGGCCGACAGCGAAGATTATTTTCACGACGGCGCAGAAGCCGGTTTGGTCTTAACCGGAA
>QYPA01000005.1 GCA_007279715.1 Comamonadaceae bacterium
ATGCCTTCGTAGGTGTCATAGGGAAACACTTTGTCCATCGGCTGGTAAGTGGTGTCCCAATGCAAGCCTCGCGTCATCGCGGTATAGCGATCTTTGAGGCCTAGCTTCTTTTTAATAACACGGGTGTCCATAGTGCGCTCCATCCCGCCTCTCAGTGTTTCCAGCTCAAGGTGAACTGGTCATCGTCTTCATCGATATATCCCGACAATGTGACCAGGCTGACATGTATTTCTTGCAGGTCGTAGCGCCTCCCAATGATTTCTTCAATGGTTGCGCGCTTGATACAAAGTTCGTCGGGTGCATCAATCTTGATCAAACCGGGTGAGTGCACCGAAACGGCATGTGGGTTATCTGCCAAGATCGCCTCGATGATGGGGCGGGAGTCCTCGTTGGACTGAAAGGCGATGAATACATTGGACATTTGATGCGGTTTCGGTGAGTTTGTTATGCGTTCAAGAGGTAATGCCCGCTTTTTTGCAGCGCGCATTAAGGCTGGTTCTGGCGTCGTCTATTGCGCCCTGCGCGCCTGCGTCTAGCGCCATCGTGGCCACCGGCGTTAGCGCTGCCTGCGCGCGGTCTGACCATGCTTGGACCCATCCTGCAATCAGCGCTCGGTTAGCCTCCGATTCAGCTGCAGCGATTTTGAGCACTGCGTCAACCCAGCGCGAGCTCTCAGCGTGCCACTCGGGCATGAAGGCTGACATCATGGCCACCGAAGTACCACCCAATGGCACCAGGTGATCATCAACAAAGCTACCAAAGATCAGTGGGTAAAGCTGACCGTCCAGTGCTAGGTTCTGGGCTACAAAAAGCTCCATTGGGTCTTGCAACACCAGCGTATCTTCGACATAGTGGCGCAGGGGCTGCCAGCAAGTTTCTTTGAGCCAATCGTTCTTTCCGGCATCTAGGGCACCAGGCTCATCCAGGGTCAAACCCAAACGGGTGATGTACTGCGCTACACCTAGCTGATCCATGGCGTGGAACATGGCCGGCGCTGTCAGCATGGCACCGTAGCCATATGCACCAATTGAGCAATTGTTCATGTTGCCTCCCCAAGCCGCGTGGCGCAAAGGGATCAGAACCTTGGAAGCCTTGCTTCTTACGGCCTCAGGCATCTTGGCAACCAGCCCGCGGTCTTCGATGAATTGGTAGTTTGCTTCAATGGCATCTTGCTGACGTGCGCGAGCCATGGTCCAAGTGCCGTAATAGTATTGACGCGGATCGCGAAGCGACTGCCAATCTGCCATGACGACGGCAGAACGCGTTTTGTCAAACAACTCGTGCGCAGGATCCCAGGTGGGACGGTAATGAAAATTAGCAGTCGACTGGGCACCCAGGGTCGCCTCTAAGTAACGCGATGCCGGCTTGTCGTCTCCAGCGTACTGAGCGACATGGGCAAAGGTCTGCCTTAGCGGCTGAATTTCGCGGGTGTGAAGATCAACTGACATGTATGGTTTCCTCTAAATGGAAGTTTGAAGTGGTCATTCGGACAAGAGCTTTACTTGATTGGCGATACAAAATTCATCAAACGCCAATTGGGGAAGTACCAACTCGACCATTTGCTCTGGCCAGCCAATGGAAAATTCAAACATCACTAAGCCATCCTCTCTAACATGAGTAACTCGGACAAACTTAAGCGAGATGTCGCACACCGTAGGCTCAGGCAAAAGTGCAGTAGGCGTTTTCATAGTGTGGACAAGTGCTTTAAATAGTTAGCGGTAGATTGGGGGCTGCATGGCATGGATCTAGGTCGGTGGATTGACCTCACATTGCAAGTTGCTTGCCACGAACTCAGAAAACACTCTAATTCTCGAGAATTTGAGGGAAAACCATTAGTGATTTTTCGAATACCTATGGTTTTCCCGTAGTAAAAAAAACCAAAAATGGCCATTCAAATATATCCATCCTTATTTAAATAAGGTAAATTCATCCATTACAGCGAATGCCGATCTGAGAATTTAATCAAATGGTGAATTTTTTATTTCTGTCTGAGATTTTTCTTAGGTTTGCGTTGAGGTTTAAAAAATATCGAGATTTAATTAAATTTGCCATTTTGAACTGGGAGCGAACTTGAACTTCAAATACCCATCAGACACCGACTTACGCAAGCTGCTGCGCTTTGAGACTGACAGCGGAGCCATTTGGCTGGGGGAGCGGCGCATGGTGCTTATGCATACAGCAGGCTTGGCAGCCCTTCGCGAGGATTTATTGAGTTCGATTGGACCCGAACACACACGTCGTATCTTGACCCGTATGGGGTACGCATCTGGCATATGCGATGCCGAGTACGCGAAAAAAGTACGCCCTGGCCAATCTTTCCAAGACAGCTTTATGGTCGGCCCGCAATTGCACATGCTTGAAGGTGCCGCACGGGTTACGCCAATTCAACTTACCCTAGACGTTCCCGCAGGTCAGTTTTTTGGCGAGTTTCGCTGGGACCATTCATGGGAAGCCTACGCTCACCTGCAAAAATATGGTGTTGTAGACGACCCAGCCTGCTGGACTTTGTTGGGATATGCCAGCGGCTATACCAGCGCATTTATGGGGCGTCTGATTCTCTTTAAAGAAACCCTGTGCGCTGCCTGCGGACACGATCACTGCACGATTACAGGACGACCTATTGAGGAGTGGCCTGACGGTGAGGCATACCGGATGTATTTCACCGACGATTCATTGTTAGAGAAACTAGACGCATTGCAAATGCAGGTCGAAGCCTTGAAATCTTCGCTTGAGCCAGTCAACCAAGGGGGGCAATTGGTTGGAAATTCAGTTGAGTTTCGCAAGGCCTATGTTCTACTTCAAAAAGTAGCCGAGACACAAGTCGCAGTCCTTCTGACTGGCGAGACCGGTGTCGGTAAAGAGCGTTTCGCGCGCGCATTGCATGAACTGTCTAACCGAGCAGAGGCTCCATTTGTAGCAGTCAACTGCGCAGCTCTGCCTGCTGAACTGATTGAAGCAGAGCTCTTTGGCGTTGAAAAAGGCGCCTACACCGGTGCCCACACGTCGCGAATGGGCCGCTTTGAACGTGCCGACGGAGGCACCCTCTTGCTCGATGAGGTGGGGGAATTACCTTTGGCTGCACAAGCCAAACTATTGCGGGTGTTACAAGAGGGCGAAATTGAACGAGTGGGCGGAGAGACAACGCGCAAAGTGAATGTGCGTTTGGTGGCAGCTACCAATGTTGACTTAGAGCAAGCCGCTCGCGAAGGTCGTTTTCGCCGTGACCTCCTTTACCGACTGAATGTCTACCCCATTCATATCCCTTCGCTGCGCGACCGCCCAAGCGACATTGCGCCACTGGCTGAAACGATGCTCGCTCGCTTTTGCGCACTCCATAACAAGCGCTTATTAGGTTTTGGGGAGCGTGCGCTCCAAATGCTGCAGCAGCACGACTGGCCTGGCAATGTGCGTGAACTAGAGAACTTGGTAGAGCGAGGTGTTATTTTGGCCATTCAAGGCGGCTGGGTCGAGGCTGAGCACCTGTTTCAAAACCAGCCAGAGCTCAACCACACGGGAGTGGATGCGCACGGCAATTTAGCCCATATACCCAATGCGGATGACGACGACCTGAGTGCTCGGATTCTTGACAGCGGAAGACCTATTGAAACCATCGAGGCTCGAGTTCTTGACCTTGCGGTGCAGCGCGCGGGGGGCAATCTCTCCGAAGCCGCTCGCCTTTTAGGTTTAAGTCGGCCCCAACTGGCTTATCGACAAAAGGCAAAGCAATCAGCCAATTCTCCAATTATGAAGAACAAAAACCAAGCGCCCGACTCAAAATAATGCACTCCATTTCCAAAACTTCAATGCCCTCGGTACCAGATGGAACACAAACTCCGCGAACGCTTGTAGAACGCGCTTACCTCAGTCTTCGTAATGACATCGTTTGCGGCAGGCTTTCGCCAGGGGAACGTCTGCGCGTAGAGCACTTGAAAGACCAGTACGAAGTAGGGGCGGGTACCCTGCGTGAAGCCTTGTCATTGTTAGTTGCCGATGCGTTAGTGACATCCGAAGGCCAACGAGGGTTTCGGGTTGCCCCTATTTCTTTGGCGGACCTTGAGGATGTCACTAATACCCGCGTCATGCTAGAGACCGAGGCGCTGCGCCAATCCATACGATACGGCGACGCAGGATGGGAAGCCGCGGTTACATCCACCTACGATTTGTTGACTGACGCAGAGAGTGACCTTGCTGGCGCAGGCAGCGAACTATGGGAACGGCACAACAAAGCGTTCCATGAAACTTTGATTTCTGCTTATGACTCTTCCTGGACCAAATACATGCTCGCAATTTTGTACCGCCATGCCGAACGCTACCGCAATATCAATTGGAGACTGACAGCGGCGCACGCAAGCGGAAGGGATGTCCGCCGCGAGCATGCTGACATTTTTCGAGCTGCAATGGACCGCCAAGAAGCGCGAGCGTCGCTTGCACTCGAGGCCCATGTCCGACTAACGCACGACATCGTTAAACGCCAAGCACTTGTTTAACACCTGCCCTAGACTCGTCTGTGAATTAAATCGGATGTAGAGCAGGTCATACAAACCCGGCACAATGCCCGAGTTGCCCTTGCAGTTCGGGCCCCTTTTCTTCACGCCAGCAAACCCGTTTTGCCAATGAAAGATTTACCGTGCTGAACCTCCTTAATTCGATTTTCCCCATCCGTTTCCTTGCCTTTGCGGCTTGTATTCTTGCAACGCTTTTGGGTTTGTCAGCTTGGGCTTCTGGAGGCGCGTTGGTGTGGGCCTTGGTTCCAGGGGCTTTAGTCGGCATTGGTTTGTTGGATTTGATGCAGACCAAGCGCTCTATCTTGCGCAACTACCCGGTGATCGGCCACTTGCGGTTTATGCTGGAATTTATCCGGCCTGAGATTCGGCAGTATTTCATTGAAAGCGATACCGAAGCCACGCCTTTTTCGCGGGCCCAACGCTCTTTGGTGTACCAACGTGCTAAGGGCGATTCGGACAAGCGGCCTTTTGGTACCCAGCTTGATGTGCATTCTTACGGCCATGAGTGGATGACGCATTCGATCGCTCCGAGCCAAATCGCATCCCACGACTTTCGCATCACCATCGGCCCCAACACGGCGCAACCTTACAGCGCCAGCGTTTTCAATATCTCCGCCATGAGCTTTGGGGCTTTGAGTGCGAACGCGATTTTGGCGCTCAACGCAGGCGCCAAACGGGGCGGCTTTGCCCACGATACGGGTGAAGGTTCTATCTCGGTACATCACCGCAAACACGGAGGCGATTTGATTTGGGAAGTGGGCTCGGGGTACTTCGGTTGCCGCAATGACGATGGGACTTTTAACGCCGAAAAGTTCACTACTAATGCAAGGCACCCGCAAGTCAAAATGATTGAAGTCAAACTCAGCCAAGGCGCCAAGCCTGGCCACGGCGGCGTTTTGCCCGGCCCCAAAGTGACGCCTGAAATTGCCCAAGCGCGGGGCGTGCCGGTCGGCGTGGATTGCATCTCTCCGGCATCCCACAGCGCGTTCAATACGCCTGTTGAACTGCTGCAATTCGTCGCCCGCTTGCGCGAACTCTCAGGCGGAAAGCCCACCGGGTTCAAACTCTGTATTGGTCACCCGTGGGAATGGTTTGCGATTGCCAAAGCCATGGTTCAAACCGGCATTACGCCGGACTTTATTGTGGTCGATGGAACAGAAGGCGGAACCGGCGCGGCCCCTTTGGAATTCATTGACCACGTGGGCTCGCCGCTGCAAGAAGGTTTGGTTTTGGTGCACAAAACCTTGCGCGGTATCGGTTTGCGCGACCGCATCAAAATTGGCTGCGCTGGTAAAGTGATAAATGCCTTTGACATTGCCCGCCTGATGGCGCTGGGCGCCGATTGGTGCAATAGCGCGCGGGGATTTATGTTCGCCCTGGGTTGTCTGCAAGCGCAAACCTGTCACACCGGCCACTGCCCCACGGGCGTTGCGACCCAAGACCCGATGCGCCAACAGTCTTTGGTCGTTGGCGACAAATCAGAACGCGTTTACCACTTTCACCAGCAAACCCTTCACGCCCTCAAAGAACTGGTGCAGGCCGTTGGCGTTCAACACCCGGGCGAGATCAACGCCCACCATATTGTTCGCCGCACGGGGGACCATACGGTTTCAAGTTTGGAAGATGCATTGTTGCGCGAAATGCCGATTGGGACTTTACTCAAAGACGACCTCAGCGGATTGCCTGCGCTTTACCAACACCATTGGCCGCACAGCCAAGCTGCGCGATTTGCCCGACTTGTGTGACGGACGGTGTGGTTAATTCAATCGGATTTTTTTTACCAGCGCCGTCGTTGAATAACCCGCAACAAAAGGCAATGCCAGCGCCCGCCCGCCCCATGACTGCACCAGCGCAGTTTCTGGCAACTTGGCCATGTCGTAGTCGCCGCCTTTGACCAATATCTCCGGGCGAATTTCGCCGATCACGGCCTCGGGGGTGTCGTCGTCAAACCACGTCACCAAACTAACCGCAGCTTGACTGGCCATCACGACTGCGCGATCTGCTTGCGGGTTTAAGGGGCGGTCGTCGCCTTTGCCAAGGCGGCGCACCGAAGCGTCGGTATTGAGCGCCACGATCAGGCTGCCGCCTAAAGCGCGGGCTTGGGCCAAGTACATCACATGGCCGCGGTGTAAGACGTCAAACACGCCGTTGGTAAACACCCACGGTTTGGGCAACGCGCTAAGCGCAGCCGCCAAGTCTTTGCGTTCGCAAATTTTGTTTAGGAATTCAGGCGGTGAAAGCGGCGGGTTCATGCAGGCATGCTAGCAGCCCCAGCGGCTGATGCTGCGAGCTGCGCTTGCGTGAGTTC
>QYPA01000040.1 GCA_007279715.1 Comamonadaceae bacterium
AAGCGGTAGGACCCGTGTTCGGAGGCAATCTCTGCAGGGGTATATAGCGAAGTCCATTCGTCAGTAGGCTGGTTGCTGGTCGTGGCAGGTGAGGAGGTACTGACCGAACGTATCTTATGTGACTGTCCAATTTGAACTAATACGTGTCCGTGAGGCTTCAATCCCATCTCAATGAGGTTGCGCTGTACGTCGCTCAATGCAGAAACATCTGCATTGAGCGACGTACAGCGCAACCTCATTGAGATGGGATTGAAGCCCCACGGACCCGTATTAGTCCAAATTGGACAGTCACATCAGATACGTTCGGTAAGTACCTCCTCACCTGCCACGACCAGCAACCAGCCGACAGCGGAATGGGCTTCGGTCTATACCGCTGAAGGGTTTGACTCCGAAGACGGTGCCCAACGCGTTCGCCTGATGAGTCGCAGTCCTGGTGTGGTTTATGGCTGTATCAGCGAAGGAGGCGTGGCTTTGGCATCAGGCGCTGCGTCTGTCGGCCATGGTTGGATGGGAATCCATGGCATGCGCACTCGTCCGCAAGCCCAGGGCCAAGGCTTGGCTGCAAGAATATTGGCGGGCTTTGCGGAGTTAGCGATACAACGCAACATCCCTCGGGTCTATTTGCAAGTGGAAGAAGACAATACCAAGGCCATTGGGCTCTACAAAAAAGCCGGTTTTGCCAAGGCTTGGCGCTACCGTTATTGGCGCAATGATGAAAACCCGTTCCATGCGCTTCCTGGCATAAGCTCATAGCCCCCAGTTTTCAATCGTCCAACACAATCCACACATGGGCATTGGCATCTACCTCAAAGAAATTGGACGCGGCAAAGACGGCGCACGCTCACTCAACCGCGCCCAAGCGGCTGACCTGATGGGCCAAGTCATTGACGCCAGCGTGACCGATTTAGAAATCGGGGCCTTTTGCTTGGCGATGCGCGTCAAAGGAGAAACGCCACAAGAAATGGCCGGATTCTTGGATGCCGTATCTCAACGCATCAACCGCATCCCAGCCGGCGACAAACCAACCATTGTTATTCCCAGTTACAACGGCGCTCGCAAACTGCCTGTACTCACCCCTTTGTTAGCCCTCTTATTGGCTCGCGAAGGTTGGCCGGTGCTGGTTCACGGTACTGCCACCGAAAGTAAGCGGGTATTTACAGCCCAAGTTTTCGCAGCACTAGGACACCAGCCAAAAGCGGCTATTCAAGCCATTGCGCCAGGCAACGTGGCGTTTGTTCCGACGAAACTGCTTTGCGAAGGCTTGCAGCGCTTGCTTGATGTTCGCCGAGTGGTGAATCTTCGTAACTCGGGACATAGCATGGTCAAACTCATGAACCCTTGCGAAGGCAAAAGCTTTTTAGTGAGCAGCTACACCCATCCCGAATATGCAGATTCCATGGCTGCGACCTTTGAACTGATGGGCAGCAATGCGCTTTTACTGCGCGGTACAGAGGGTGAAGCCGTGGCAGACCCTAGACGCATGCCAAAAATGCAGGCTTTCATTCAAGGTGCTCCCGTTACTTTGCAGGAGCCACAAAGTGGGACCCTCACCGAGCTACCGGAACTGCCAAGCGCCATTGACGCAGAAAGTACGGCTTCATTTATAGGTGACGTACTTAGCGGAAAAGCAGACATCCCCCCGCCCATCGCCCAACAGGTCGCCCATATTATTCAACTCGCCGGATCTCTCTAGTTTTATGTCTTTAAGCAACTTAAGCCCTGGACTTGTGACTTTGGTGGGCGCAGGCCCCGGTGACCCTGAACTTTTAACGCTCAAAGCCGTCAAGGCCATTCAAACTGCAACCGTACTGCTGGTGGATGACTTGGTTAATGATGAGGTGTTACTTCACGCCAACCCCCATGCCCGCATCGTGCACGTCGGAAAGCGCGGAGGATGCGCCTCAACGCCCCAATCGTTTATTGAAAAACTGATGATCAGTGAGGCACAACGCGGCGAACAAGTCGTTCGCCTCAAAGGCGGCGATCCTTTTATTTTTGGTCGCGGCGGAGAGGAAGTAGAAGCACTCCAAGCCGCAGGAATCCGCGTTCAAGTGGTCAACGGCATCACTTCGGGGCTCGCCGCTATGGGGTCCATCAACGTGTCACTGACACACCGAGAACACGCCCATGGTGTCGTTTTTGTAACGGGGCACGCCAAACCAGGCGACACCGGAACCGACTGGTACGCATTGGCAAACACCGCCGCGCAAGCGAAATTGACATTGGTCATCTATATGGGGGTTAGCGGTGCAGCTCGCATCCAAACGGAACTACTGCATGGATTGGCGCAAAACACGCCGGTTGCCATCATCCAAAATGCCAGCCTAAGCAACGAGCGCCATGTCGCTTGTACCCTAGACCATTTGCATGAAACGCTCATCAAGGAACGCCTTGGCAGTCCCAGTGTCATTGTCATCGGGCAGGTGCTCACCGCGTTTGCAAACCAACTTGCCCTACAAGCCCAAACCATGGCTGGGCGCCGATGAAACAAGGCATGATGGACAAACGGCCCGTCGTGCTCGTCAAATAGAGGCCCAAGCCCCTACACTCCCACCCATGCAAATATTTGATGTGGTGGTGGTAGGTGCTGGAGCGGCGGGCTTGTTTTGTGCCGGTGTTGCCGGTCAAAAAGGTCTCAAGGTCTTGGTGGTGGACCACAGTGAAAAAGTAGCCGAGAAAATCCGCATTTCTGGCGGAGGTCGTTGCAACTTTACCAACCTAGAAACCAGCCCCAACCAATTTTTGAGTGACAACCCACGCTTTTGCCGCTCTGCGCTATCACGCTATACCCCGACTGACTTTCTTGATTTGGTCAAAAAATACGGCATTGCTTTTCATGAAAAGCACAAAGGCCAATTGTTTTGCGATCGATCTGCAGAAGACATCATTCAAATGCTGCTCCAAGAGTGCGCTGCGGGCGGCGTCACGCGCTGGCAGCCTTGTGCCGTTCAATCCATTCGCTTCAGTGACACAGCACCTAACAGCACTTACTACACGGTCGATACCAACCAAGGAACCGTTCGCAGCAAAGCGGTGGTGATTGCAAGTGGCGGCTTGGCGATTCCAAAAATCGGGGCCACTGATTTTGGTTACCGTATTGCTCGTCAATTTGGTCTACCCGTCGTGCCAACGCGTCCTGCTTTGGTTCCGCTGACCTTTAACGAGACGGCTTGGGCACCGTTTGCCAATCTCGCCGGTTTGTCGCTGCCCGTTAACATTTCTACGGGTAACAAAAAAGACCGAACCACTTTTTCTGAGGATTTGCTCTTTACCCACCGGGGTTTGAGTGGGCCTGGCGTATTGCAAATCTCGAGCTACTGGCAGGAAGGCGCTCCCATTGCGTTGAATCTCAGCCCAAAAGTGAACCTAGGAGTGTTTTTAGCCGATGCAAAATCCCGCTCCCGCAAGCACATTGCTAATGAAATTTCAGCCATCGTCCCTTCTCGGCTTGCAGATACGTGGGTAGCTCAAGGGGCCACATTCGGCCACCAATGGGAACACAGCATTGCCGAGGCCTCCGACAAAGCGCTACAAGTCTTAGCTGAACGCATGACCCACTGGGAGATCACACCAACCGGCACCGAGGGCTACCGAAAGGCCGAAGTTACCGCTGGGGGCGTTAATACCAAAGCCTTGTCCAGCCAGACGATGGAGTCTAGCCAGCGGGGCTTGTATTTCATTGGCGAAGTGGTCGACGTCACGGGCTGGCTGGGCGGATACAACTTCCAATGGGCCTGGGCCAGCGGCTTTGCGTGCGCCCAAGCCTTGGCTGCCAATCAGGGCGTTTGATCAGGCTATAATCCTAGGCTTTGCTGGCAAACCCCCGCTGCCTGATCAACTTTTTAGCGGGGAATTTCGCTGTATGCGCATGAATGGCCCGATCTTCCAATCATCAACGCGTCGGCACATTTTGGACACCATTACGTAATGACAACGATCCGTGTAAAAGAGAATGAACCGTTTGACGTCGCCCTGCGCCGCTTCAAGCGCACTATTGAAAAATTAGGCCTTTTGACTGACTTGCGCGCGCGTGAGTTTTATGAAAAGCCTACCGCTGTTCGTAAGCGTAAAAAAGCAGCTGCCGTAAAACGCAACTACAAGCGCATTCGCAGCATGCAGTTGCCCAAAAAGCTGTTCTAAGCTTCTGAATTTGAGAGCGGTTTAGGCCGCGCTTAAACGGCAAAAAAAGCTCGCCTAGGGACGCTCTGGCGGGCTTTTTTAATTTTAAATACCCTTTTCGAGAATCCACCACCATGCTACTCAAAGACCAAATCACTGAAGACATGAAAACCGCGATGCGTGCCAAAGACAGTGAGCGTCTGGGTACGATTCGACTGCTGTTGGCCGCATGCAAACAAAAGGAAGTCGACGAACGCATTGTTCTGGATGACGCAGCTGTCGTCGTCATCGTTGACAAACTCATCAAGCAGCGCAAAGACTCGATTTCCGCCTTTGAGCAAGCTGCTCGCCAAGACCTCGCTGACAAAGAGGCCTCAGAGATGAAAGTGCTTCAGGCTTATTTGCCTCAACGTATGGGTGCAGAAGAAGTCGCCACAGAAGTTCGCGCTATCGTGGCTGAACTCAACGCTTCAGGCCCTGGCGACATGGGAAAAGTGATGGGCGTTGTCAAAACCCGCTTGGCAGGTAAGGCAGAAATGGGATTGGTATCAGCCGCGGTAAAAGCGGCTTTGGCTTAACTGCCCGCTACCTTCATTCGGTTCACCAGCATCGAGCCCACAGTTTTTGCGCCGTAGTTGTAGGCATCCACTCCCACGGCTTCAATGCCTTTGAGCATATTTTTCATATTGCCTGCGATCGTGATTTCATGTACGGGATACGCAATCTGCCCTTTTTCAACCCAAAAGCCGCTGGCACCGCGAGAGTAATCTCCGGTGACGTAGTTGACGCCTTGCCCCATGAGTTCGGTTACTAAGAGGCCTGTACCCAGTTTTTGAATCATCGCATCCAGGGTATCGCTGCTGCGCGTCAGGCGCGAGGTCATGGTCAGGTTGTGCGAGCCGCCGGCATTTCCGGTGGTTTGCATTCCCAGTTTGCGTGCGGTATAGCTGCTTAAAAAATAACCTTGCAAGCGTCCCGCTTCCACCACTTGGCGGGCGCGAACGGTAACACCCTCGTCGTCAAACGGTGAACTTCCCTTGCCACCCATGACAAACGGGTCTTCAAACACATCCATGTGCTTGGGCAAAACGGGTTTACCTAAAGAGTTGAGTAAAAACGAGCTCTTGCGATACAACGCACCGCCACTTACGGCTTGCACCAACGCACCCAAGAGACCAGCAGCCAAAGGCGATTCAAACAAAACAGGGCACTCAATCGTCGGAATTTTGCGCGCCCGCAATCGGCTCAGTGCCCGCTCAGCGGCGTAGCGCCCCACCGCTTGCGGTGATGCTAAATCATTGGCGTTACGCATGGAGCTGTACCAGGCATCGCGCTGCATATCATCCCCTTTACCAGCGATGGGGGAGACCGACAAAGAGTGACGTGAGCTGGCATAACCACCGCGAAAACCATTGGTATGGGCACTGAAAAAATGCGACTGCTGGGCGGATACGGCAGCCCCTTCGCTGTTGGTAATGCGTTTGTCTACGCCCAATGCAGCGGCTTCGCATTCCAAAGCCAATACAGCAGCATCCTCGCTGGTAAGAGACCAGGGATGAAATAAATCGAGATCGCGCTTTCGGTCTTTCACAGAGGCAATGTCCTTGGCCATGGGCAGGCTGGCAAACGGATCTTCAGCCGTAAAACGGGCAATATCAAAAGCGGCGCGTACAGTTTGCGCAATGGCTGCGTCCGAGAAATCAGACGTACTAGCGTTGCCTCGGCGTTGGCCTACATAGACCGTAACGCCCAGAGATTTGTCGCGGTTGCGTTCTACGTTTTCAAGTTCACCGTTGCGAACCGAAACACTTAAGCCGCAGCCTTCGGAGACTTCCGCGGCCGCGTCAGTGGCACCTAATTTTTTTGCAGCAGCGAGGCTGGCATCCACCCGAGATTCAAAAAATGCGCGGCTGTAGGCGAAACCTGGATCGGCATGGGTAGAGAGAGATTGGGGGGTGATTTTTGGTTTCTTCATGTCGGAGGCTATGATACTTGGCTATGTCAAGAAAATTAAAAAAAGGGTATTTCGTCAAGGGTCAATTTGTTGCCGAGGGCAGCGAACTTGATCTCGAATACAAACGCGAACTCAAGGGCACTGATGATGCGACCCGAACCGACCTTAAACGCGAGAGTACCGAGCTACAAAAATTAGGCGAAGACTTGTTAACGCTGCGCGCTGAGTTAATGACCCGTTTGGCCTTGCCGGAAAAACTGACAGAAGCGGTAGCAGAGGCCAAGCGCATCAGTAACTTTGAAGGCAAGCGGCGCCAAATACAGTTCATTGGCAAATTAATGCGCAAGCTCGATGCCGCGCAACTCGATGGAATTCGAACCGCCTTGATCGAGCAGCACACGCCTTCGGCGCTGGAAACCCAAACTTTGCACCAAGCCGAAATTTGGCGCGATCGCTTATTAAACGAAGACGACTCGCTCGGTCAATGGATCACGCTCAGCCCCAGTACCGATAGCCAGCAACTGCGAGCACTGGTTCGACAAGCGCGAAAAGATGCCAAACCCAAAAAGCCCGGCGCCGCAATCCGCCATGGTCGAGCGTACCGCGATATTTTTCAAATCGTTCGGGCAGAGTTGCTAGGCGAAAATAATCTGGATGATGCCCCAGACTTACCCCATGACCCTGGAGTCGATGTATGAGTACCACCGATCCCCTTGCTGATGCCATCAAAATCGGCATTGTTTCTATCAGTGACCGCGCCAGTTCTGGCGTTTACCAAGACCTAGGATTGCCTGCGTTACAAAGCTGGCTGGAAACTGCGCTGACCAACCCGATCGAATTTGTTCCGCGGTTGATCCCAGACGAACAAGAAAAAATCAGTGTCGCCTTGTTGGAGTTGGTCGATGCCGGTTGCTGCTTGGTATTGACCACGGGCGGAACGGGCCCCGCCCTGCGCGATGTCACCCCTGAGGCCACCTTGGCTGTGGCACACAAAGTCATGCCGGGCTTTGGAGAATAAATGCGGCAAATCAGCCTGCAGTTTGTGCCGACTGCGATTCTTTCGCGGCAAATCGCCGTCATCCGTCACCAATCTTTGATCATCAACCTTCCCGGCCAACCCAAGTCGATTGCACAGACCTTAGAAGGACTGAAAGACGAATCAGGCGGCGTTAAGGTTGCAGGCTTGTTTGCGTCTGTTCCCTACTGCATCGACTTAATTGGTGGCCCCTATCTTGAAACAGTAGAGTCGGTATGTAAGGCGTTTCGGCCTAAAACTGCGCAGCGCCCTCCCCGCTAAGCAACAGGCAACGAACTATTTGCCAACCAATTGGTTAAGACGTTCCGCTTCAAAGCATTCGCTTCGAGCAGCATCGGCAGGCATATGGACTTGCTGCTGTTGGCACAGTTTTTCTAAGGCCTGCCATAGCATAGCAATTTGGTGGTCTTGGCTTGAAGCAGTGTCTATGAGCCCACGCAGTGTCTGACTAATTGGGTCATCTTCTTGAGTGATGCCATAGGCAGAGAACTTGGGTTCGGCGGTTGTGACATCGGCACTTTCACCTGACTTGCTTTGAAGGATGCGGGCAGGAATTCCGACTGCGGTTGCCCCAGCGGGCACCGGTTTGATCACCACTGCATTGCTGCCGATCTTGGCGCCGTCACCCACTTCAAACCCACCCAACACTTTGGCACCCGCACTAACCACCACATTTTTTCCCAGTGTGGGGTGGCGCTTGGCGCCTTTGTAGAGCGAGGTACCGCCCAAGGTCACGCCTTGGTAAATGGTGCAACCATCCCCAATTTCTGCCGTCTCCCCCACCACCACGCCCATGGCATGGTCAAAAAAGACACGGTTGCCTACTTTGGCGCCGGGGTGAATTTCAATACCAGTAAGAGCCCGTGCAATGTGAGAGATAAACCGACCAAGCCATTTAAAGCCATGGGTCCAGCACGCATGCGCCATCCGGTGGAATATCACCGCATGTAAACCGGGGTAGCAGGTAATCACTTCCCATGTGCTTCGGGCAGCGGGGTCGCGCTCAAGAATGCATTGGATGTCAGATCGGATTCGAGAAAACATAAGGCTTAGTCTAAACGCTGTGGCATGGCCTTGCCTATGTTGGGTTTTAGCTGCTCTGACTGCTGTAAAACCGCCTTGGCAATCCCGCGCAGAATGTGAATTTCTTCTTGCGTTAATGCGGCCCGGTTAAAGAGCTGATTCAAGCGGGGCATTAATTTCTTGGGGGCATCCGGATCTAAAAATCCCAAAGCCACCAAGGACTGCTCCAAGTGCGACAGCATGCCGCTGACCTTGGCTGCATCCGCTAATTCTCCCGATGGCGTAGGAGTGAGCTCCCCGAAACCCCCTAAAGCCAGTCGCCATTCATAGGCAATCACTTGCAAAGCTGCACCAATATTGAGTGAGCCAAACTGAGGGTTGCTTGGAATACTCAGGCATACATGGCAGCGGTACACGTATTCGTTTTTCATGCCAAATCGCTCTGAGCCAAACAAGAACGCCATTCCTCCCACGGGGCTAGAAGCTTGAGGCGCAAGGATCTGGGCAAAGTGCTCCCGGGGCCAGCGGGTTGGCGGGCCGAAGTCGCGGGGCGTCATCGCCGTGGCACACAAATGATCGATACCGTCAAGCGCTTCGTCTAGGGTCTCCACGATCCTAGCTTTGTCTAAAACATCCAAAGCACCGCTGGCGCGTTGAATGGTTTCTTCGCGCCGCAAAACATTGGCCCACCTTGGGGCGACCAAAACCAAGTCATCAAAGCCCATGGTTTTCATGGCGCGAGCAGCAGCACCCACATTGCCGGCGTGGCTGGTTTCGATCAAGATAAAACGGGTGTGCATCGCTGTGAATATAGGGCGGTTAAAATAACCCTATTGTCGCTTGAGGCCCGTGGTCTTTAGTGAGACATCCACTATTGCCAACTGCATCGCCAGTTCGCAAGTCACTTGTTCTTCAGCCCCACAATTTATGTCGCTCAATCTGCACCCCATGATCAATGTGGCCATCAAGGCCGCCCGCACTGCGGGTTCCATCATCAATCGCGCTGCGCTTGATATTGAATCGGTTCGCATCTCCCAAAAAAAGGTCAATGACTTTGTTACCGAGGTAGACCATGCTGCAGAACAAGCGATTATCGAAACGCTGTTGACCGCTTACCCCGGACATGGCATTTGGGCCGAAGAATCAGGCAAAGAATTTGGCGCTAAAGATTCTGAATTCGTTTGGATCATTGATCCGCTGGATGGAACCACCAACTTTATCCATGGGCTGCCGGTTTACTGCGTCAGTATTGCCTTAGCCGTGCGCGGCAAAGTAGAACAAGCCGTGATTTATGACCCCACCCGTAACGACCTGTTTACCGCAACCAAAGGTCGCGGTGCATTTTTGAACGATCGCCGCCTGCGCGTCTCTAAACGTACCGAATTAAAAGGTTGCCTTATCTCCACAGGCTTCCCCTTCCGCGAGAACGATGATTTTGCACAGTACCTCAACATGATGGGAGAAGTTATGCAAAAAACCGCAGGCCTGCGTCGCCCAGGTTCTGCTGCGCTTGATCTTGCTTATGTTGCAGCTGGCTTCACCGATGGATTTTTTGAATTTGGCCTCCAACCTTGGGATGTGGCTGCGGGCTCCTTGCTCGTTACTGAAGCCGGTGGTCTGATTGGAAACTTCACCGGCGAATCTGACTTTTTGGAACAAGAAGAATGCCTCGCTGGTGCACCGCGTATTTACGGACAACTGGTCAGCATGCTTGGGAAATACAGCAAATTCGCCAGCGCAGGAGAAAAAGCCGCTGTGCGCAATGCGCCTACTTTGCAACTGCCCACGACAAACAAGCCCTAATGTTTCTCGTGCCGATGCACGAAAAATCTATACAGCCATAGCCCCGATGGCGCAGCACGCTGAAGCGACCTGGGTCAAAACGAGGCGCATAGACAACCATTCTTGGACACCCAGGCGAGGGTAGGCCCGCGAATCCACCCCGTAGCAGGCCCAAAGCAACACGGCCAGGCTCCATAAACCCGCCCCAAAGGGAATGAGCAATGCCACCCATGCCAAAAGGCAGGGGATAACACCCCACAGCCATACCGCTATCGCTGGTTCTCTCACTTGCTGAGCACGCATGGCGAGCCCCCAATGAATAGCACCCAAAAAGCTAGCAATTGTGGCTGCATACGTGAGCAAGGCGTAGGCCCATTGAAGCCGCAACCCGTCTTGAAAATAGCACGTTGCAATAGCGAGGCCAACAAAAGGAAGCAGCCCTGCATAGCCCAAGCGGCGGGCCCACACAGGCGGCGTTGAAAGATCAGCCTGCAGCGTCAATTTATTGCTCTCTGGGTTCTGACGAGTGGGAAGACGCGTGTCCAACGGCATTGACTGGCGTTATAAGCGGCAGGCACATTTTTTCGCCATCCCACTGCTGCCCACACCAACAGCGACCTTCGGCATCAATGATGCATGTTCCTGTACCGCAACACCGTTCATCTTCTGTCATAGCCATCTTTCAAAATAAAAATGCTTCGCACACCATGAAGTCTCAGCAGTGGGGTCGACGGTGGTCTGCAATTTTGTGGTCCGAGTAGGGCATTTCAGCAGATCGAAGCGCCCTGTGTTTAGTCACTCGCCCACGCACACGCATGCGCCACATTTTAAAAGAACTACTTTTCAAGTGGTTTCGCATAATCCAAATCACATCCGATTCACTCACACCCCATTGCGACTGAATCGTTTCAAAAGTGGTTCTATCTTCCCAAGCCCGTTGAATGATCATGGAGAGATCTCCGGGAGAAAGGTCTGCGAATTTTGATGCTTTGGATCCCATTTTCAAATCACCGTATGCCATTGAAAGACTGAATTTGCAGCCTTTGGAAGCATGGGCATGGAAAGTGGCTTTAAGCGAAACCGTCCCCCAGCATCCTCCAATGGAGATGGCTCCCGGAGTTCTGAATTCACAAAATCAGCCAAGGTTGAAGCCTCTAATTCATCGCGAATGACCGCCTGCAAACCGAACTCGTACGCACTGGGCGCATGGTTAGGGTTGTCTAGCTCTGTGAAACTTGCATCAAGCGTTGCTTCAAACACTTGGGCGACTTCCCACACGGTGATGTCACTTGCCCTTCCCTGAATATGGTAGCCCCCGCCTGGTCCCTTGGAAGCGGCAACAATACCGCCGAGCTTGAGGGCTTTCAATATGTACTCGAGGTACGACACAGAAATCCCGAGTTGGGAGGACATCTCGTCGGTTGTGATGTTGCGGTACTTCGCGTTTTTCGCAAGAAATACACTCACTTCAATGGCGCTGATGGTTTTGTTGGAAATCATGAAAACCTCTTTTTGCGTAGTTACTGAGTGCATTTTCTTCAAAAAAATCGAGTTAAATATAGAATTTCAAAAAATAATTGCATAATAACCACTCAATACCTACTCAATCCCCTATGCCGACCTCTACCCCCACCTCCCCGTCCTACCGCATTGGCGCCGTCTCGCAAACCACCGGCATCCCTGTTTCGACGCTACGTGTATGGGAGAAACGTTACCAAGCCTTTAGCCCCATTAAATCGCCTGGCAATCACCGCATATTTGATGAGAGTGACGTATCCAAAGCGCTTCTTTTAAAGCAACTCTCCCAACAAGGCCATGCCATTAGCAGCATCGCTGGTGTGGGGCTTGCGCAATTGCGTCAAATCAGCAGCCAGTCCGTGCACTCCAAAGCCCATCGCCCAGCCAACAGCGCAGGAGAAAA
>QYPA01000109.1 GCA_007279715.1 Comamonadaceae bacterium
CTTTGCATTGGGAGGCGCAGTTGGCGTTCCAAGAACGGTATCCCAAAATAAAAGTCACAGACGAACTTTACGAATGGGGTGAGAGGCGCATGAGCTGTGCGGGTGGAACGGCCGCGATCGACATGATGCTGGCGCTCATTGGCAAGGCCCACGGCTTGGAGTTAGCTGCCATAGTCTCAGAGCAATTTGTCCATGGCCCGATGCGCAGCCAATCCGAACACCAGCGCACCCAACTGACCGCCCGCTATGGCGTACACAATAAAAAACTGGTGCAAGTCATTAAGGCCATGGAAACCCATCTGGAAGACTTGCTTTCTGCGCAGGATTTAGCTTCTGGCATTAGCGTCACTCGCCGCCAAATGGAGCGCTTATTCCAAAGCCATTTAGGAACCTCGCCTGCGCAGTTTTATTTGGTTTTGCGTCTGGATCGGGCACGTCAATTGCTAAAACAAACGGAGATGGGGGCCATGGCAGTGGGTTTAGCTTGCGGTTTTGGTGCATCGTCCCATTTTTCGCGCGCCTACAAGCTGCGTTTTGGCGTCAGTCCGACCCAAGACCGAATTTCAAAAGGGGTCAGTACGTTTGCGACGCATACGATTCGATAGGCGACTTGAATGGAAATCAAATCAATTTGAGGAATTGATGGTGAATGCGGAAAAAATGGCCCATATAAGGGAATACGAGGGGTTCTTTTCATTGAGAGGCGCTCTGGATTGCATTACGATGCGGTCAGAGCGCAAATTTGATTGCCCTCTTGCTTTTCGTTGCGACGTTCTTTTTGGGTTCTGAGCAGCGGAAACTTTTTAAATCTAATTGGACTGGAGATCGTTACAAATGGAAAATGTCGAACTAACCACTGAGTCGGGCATCATTCTCGATCGTCGTCAACTGATCCTCGGCGCTTCTGCCGTTGGTTTGGCTGGAACATTAGGCGCATCTTCAGCTATGGCTGCTGAAAAGCCCAAAAAAGGCGGCACCTTGCGCCTCGGTATGGAAGGCGGCTCGCCCTCCGATAGTTTGGATCCTCGTACCTACGCTGACTCCATCCCCATCGCGATGAGCTTGATGCTCTGGAACAACTTGGTTGAAGTCGCTGATGACGGTAGCGCAACGCCTGAGTTGTTCGAAAAGTGGGAGGTAAAACCCGGCGCAGCCGATTGGACTTTCACGATCCGTAAAGGCATCACTTTCACGTCTGGCAAAACGCTCGACGCTGATGACGTGATCTACTCTATCAACATGCACCGCGGTGAGACGAAATCTCCTGCGAAAGCGTTGTTGGCCGACATTACCGAGATCAAGAAACTTTCTGCGAATCAAATTCAGATTGTGATGAAAAAGGGCAACATTGATTTGCCATACAACCTCAGCGATTACCACATCATCGTGGTCCCTAACGGCTACACCGACTTCAGCAAGCCTGACGGAACTGGTGCGTTTACGCTGGAAGAGTTCCAGCCTGGCGTTCGTGTTACCTTTAAGCGTAAAGCGGGTGACTACTGGAAGCCTAACCGTGGTAATTTCGACCGCGTTGAGTTGCGCTATATCGGTGACTCTGCTGCCCGATCTCAAGCCTTGGTGACCGGCCAGGTTGATTTGATCAACCGTGTGGATCCAAAAACAGCTGGCTTATTAGCGAAAAATAAAAATATCGTTATGCACCGGACACCCGGCATGGGTAACCGGATGGCTTTTGTAGCACACACTGACAAAGAGCCCTATGCCAACAAAGACTTAATGCTGTCTTTGAAGTACGGTATTGACCGCAAGAAAATTTGTGACAACGTTTTCTCAGGCTACGCTTCTGTCGGTAATGACCACACCGTTGGCCGTAAGATGAAGTTTTACGATGCCAAGCAAAAGCTGAATTCATACGATCCAGACAAAGCCAAATTTCATTACAAAAAATCTGGCGTCTCTTCTCCCATCGAGTTGCAAGTGTCTGAAGGTGCGTTCAGTGGTGCGACCGATTCTGGCCAAATTTTCCAAGAATCCTTGGCTAAAGCCGGCATCAAAATGGACTTGAAGCGCGTATCAGGTGACGGCTACTGGGACAATGTCTGGTTGAAGGTACCGTTCTGCGCGGTTTACTGGGGCAACCGTCCTACCATTGACAACCAGTTGACCTCTACATTTGCTAACGGTACGACCAATCCTTGGAACGACACCCATTACACCAGCGCTGAATTCAACAAAGTTCTCGAGGCTGCGCGGGTTGAGCTTAATGAGAAGAAGCGTGCAGAAATGTATGCCCAATGCCAGTCAATGATCAGCCAAGAATCTGGCATGGTTTGTTTTGCTGTCATGGACTACTTAGATGCATCGACACCCAAGCTCAAAGGTCTGACTATTTCTGGCCGTTACGATATGGGTGACCAGCGTATCGCTGAAAAGGGCTGGTTTGCATAATTCAAGACAAGCTTCGGCTTAGACTGAGTACACCGGGCCTTACGGCTGGGTGGAGTGAGAAAAAAATAACGGGGCGGGCTTTAACCCGCCACGTTATTTTGTTTATATTTCAGGGTTCGAGACGGTTTGTCTCTAGTTGATTAAAAAAAATACCATGGCTAAGTTGATACTGAACCGATTCCTGCTGGGTCTACTGACCCTTTTTGCAGTATCGGTTTTAATTTTTGTGTGTACTGAAATCTTGCCAGGCGACGTCGCCTCGGCCGTTTTGGGTCAAGGCGCAACGCCTGAAGCTCTGGTGATATTCCGAAAAGAGCTGGGTCTGGATGTGCCTGCCTATTTGCGCTATTGGAATTGGTTGGTAGGCGCCTTACACGGGGACTTGGGCGTAGCCCTGACCAATAAACGCGTCATCATTGACGAAATCATGCCCCGTTTGGGCAACACCCTATTTTTAGCAGGCTATGCCGCCGTGATCGCTATTCCTTTGGCTGTTGGATTGGGAATTTTAGCGGCCATCAATGAAGGCAAGCTCACCGATAAATTGGCCAATATCACCACGCTGATTGCCATTTCATTGCCTGAGTTTTTTATCGCTTACTTGCTGATTATTTTCATGGCAGTCGATGTCGATTGGTTCCCATCCTTGTCCACCGTGTTCAAAGGCATGCCTTTTAGCGAACGGGTATACCAAACGACATTGCCAGCGATTACGTTAACGCTGTTGGTAGCCGCACACATGCTGCGCATGACCCGCAGCTCGGTGCTGGCAGTCATGTCAACCCCTTACATTGAAATGGCCTTCCTCAAGGGTGCTCGGCGCAAACGTGTCATCGTGCGGCATGCCCTGCCCAACGCGGCCGCTCCCATCATCACGGTAATTGCGCTCAATATGGCTTATTTAGTGGTCGGCGTGGTGGTGATTGAAGCGGTGTTTGTCTATCCCGGTCTTGGCCAATTGATGGTGGACGCGGTGTCTAAGCGCGATGTGCCTGTGATCCAGGCGTGCGGATTGGTCTTTGCTACGGTATTTGTCATGCTTAACACGCTGGCCGATATTTTGGTGATCGTAGTGAACCCCCGCCTGCGCCATAAGCGCTAAGCAATAGGACAATCGCATGAAACTCTTTGGACACAAACTCACGGTATCGGCTGCGTTCGGTATGGCGGTGATCGCACTTTTCGTTATTGTTTCTTTATTTACGCCTTGGTTGGCGCCTTTCCCTGAGTCTGCCAATGTAGGCGGTACCTGGGATGAGCCTTCTTCGACGATGTGGTTTGGCGCTGATCAAATTGGTCGCGACATGCTCACACGAATCATGTACGGCGCTCGGATGACCATTGGCGTTGCCCTCGCTATTACCAGTCTGTCTTTTTTGATTGGGATTTTGTCGGGATTTGTAAGCGCAGTGGTGGGAAGTTGGGTCGATACATTCTTCACCCGTTTGGTGGATGTGATGTTGTCTATCCCCGGCTTGATCTTTGCATTAATTATTTTGGGTGTTTTCGGCTCCAGCATTCCCGTTTTGATTTTGACGATTGCCGTACTCGACTCCACCCGCGTTTTCCGTTTGGCTCGGTCGTTGGGCATGAACCTTACCGTCATGGAATATGTCGAAGCGGCCCGCCTGCGCGGCGAAGGCTTGTGGTGGGTGATTACCCGAGAGATTCTGCCCAATGCCTGGGCACCCTTGGTTTCCGAATTTGGCTTGCGGTTTTGCTTTAACTTTTTGTTTATTGCCGGCCTGTCATTTCTTGGGCTGGGTATTCAACCCCCTTACGCCGACCTGGGCGGCATGGTGCGGGAAAACGCCGCTGCCATTAACTTCGGAATGATGGCGCCTATTTACCCAGCTACTGCGATTGCCTTGTTAACCGTCTCGGTGAACTTGGTTGTGGATTGGATGCTCTCGATTGATGCCCGCCCTTCAGGCGCGCAAGCAGAACTTTAAGAAAGATATTTGGTTATGGAAGAACAAGTCATTCTGTATATCAAAGGCTTGTGCCTTGGTAGCGTGGCAGGCAATGTGATTGTCGACAATGTGGATCTGCGTCTGAATAAAGGCGAGGTTTTAGGTTTGATTGGTGAAAGTGGCGCGGGTAAATCAACGATTGGTTTGGCTAGCATGTGCTACGCCCGTGCTGGGGTTCACATCGCGGGTGGCGAAGTGGTTTTAGACGGAGTCAATACCCGCTCGCTGGACGCCGAAGGCCGCCGTGATATGCGAGGCAAACGCATTGCGTACATCGCGCAATCGGCTGCGGCTGCGTTTAATCCTGCACACAGTTTGATGGACCAAGTGTGCGAGGCTCCCTTGCTACACGGACTCATGACCCGCTCCGAAGCCCAAGCGTGGGCGCGTGAGCTTTTTGCCGCCTTGGATTTACCTGACCCGGAAAATTTTGGTGCACGCTATCCGCACCAAGTTTCAGGCGGACAGTTGCAGCGTGCGATGGCGGCGATGGCGATGTCCTGCCGGCCGGATGTGTTGGTGCTGGATGAACCCACGACTGCGCTTGACGTAACGACCCAAATTGAAGTGTTGATCTTGCTCAAATCTTTGATCCGTCAGTACAACACCGCAGCCTTGTACATCACCCATGACTTGGCCGTGGTTGCCCAAGTCGCAGACCGTATCAAGGTCTTGCGCCATGGCAAAGAAGTGGAAGAAGGAGAAACCAACCAGATCTTGCATCACGCCTCTAAAGACTACACCGCCCGCTTGGTTGCGGTGCGTGGCGCGGCGGCTAATGAGCGCGCAATTGCTGCGACGGTCAAAGAAACAACGGTGCTTTCCATCGATGATTGCCACGCCTATTACGGTGATTTTCATGTGGTGCGTGGCGTCTCCTTAGATGTCAAGCTCGGAGAAACCGTGGCGGTTGTCGGCGAGTCAGGCTCAGGCAAATCCACATTGGCCCGCGTCATCACCGGTCTGCTTGCTCCCCGCAGTGGCAATATTGTTTTTCAAGGCCAAGCGCTTCCTAAAAGCCTTGGCGAAAGAAGCAAGGAACTCAAGCGCCGTATTCAGTTGGTCTACCAAATTCCGGATGTGGCGATTAACCCACGCCAAAGTTTGCTAGAAATCATTGGCCGCCCCGTGCAATTTTATTTTGGCGCGGGACGCGCTGAGATGCTTGCCCGTGCCAAAGAACTGATGGCTTTGGTTGAACTCCCAGTGGAGTACTTAGAGCGCCGTCCAGGACAGCTTTCCGGCGGACAAAAGCAACGCGTGTGCATTGCGCGTGCGCTTGCAGCCAAGCCGGATTTGATTATTTTGGACGAGCCAACCTCGGCGTTAGATCCTTTGGTGGCCGAAGAAATTTTGACTCTTTTGCGTAAGTTGCAAAGAGAATTAGGACTGTCGTACGTTTTGATCACCCATGATCTGGATGTGGTTCACCGTATTGCCCACCGCACAGCCGTGATGTTGCAGGGGCAGTTCGTGGCCTTTGATAAGACGGACAATATTTTCGATCGCCCTGAGCACCCTTACACCCAAAAATTGATCACGGCCGTGCCCGAAATGCGTGTCGATTGGTTGGATGAGGTCTTAGAAAAACGCCGACTGGCTGCGGCATAAACAAAAAAAGGAGGCCTCGGCCTCCTTTTTTGATGTGGCTGATGCCAAAGATGGATTAAACGTTGGAGTCAGGAAACGAAGCCTTGCGGCGGTTCATGTAATCCAACACGGCTTCATCGGCAGCGACATCCAAAGCTGGCGCTTCGTATTCGGCCAATTGTTTTTTCCACATCGCATTCGCGCGTACCGACAAGTCCACCGATCCTTCGGCTTCCCACTGCTCAAAACTGTTGTTATCCGTAATAGGTGAGCGGTAAAAAGCGCTCTCGAAGTTGGCTTGGGTATGGGCGCAACCTAAAAAGTGTTTGCCTGGGCCGACTTCGCGAATCGCATCCATGGCTTGGCCGTTTTCTGTCACGTCAACGCCACCGAGCAAGGTGTGCATCATTCCGGCTTGGTCCGCGTCCATGATGAACTTCTCGTAGCCCATGGACAGACCGCCTTCGAGCCAGCCCGCCGTGTGCAAAACAAAGTTAACGCCGCCCAAACTGGTGGGGATCAAGGTGTTGGCTGATTCAGAAGCGGCTTGGGCATCGGCGATTTTGGAGC
>QYPA01000072.1 GCA_007279715.1 Comamonadaceae bacterium
ACATTGGAAAACCACACCATCGACTTTCGACAATCTGCTGCTTTCCCTGCTTGGCGAGCGATTGTGGGGCCATTTTTTGCGAGTCCGCCTGTAGTCGAACACTTCGAGTTAATCACCAAGTCTGCTTAAAAAGGACAAGATCATGGTCACCGTTTTTCCACCTGCGCCCCAAGTTGCGGTTCCTGTTGTGGGCTCAGACGCGGTTTTTCCAGTTCACCGTATTTACTGTGTAGGACGAAACTACGCCGAACACGCCAAAGACATGGGAGGCACGGGTCGCGAGGCCCCGTTCTTCTTCATGAAGCCAGCGGATGCTGTTTTGGTGGCGTTGCCAGGTCACCCAGCGCTCATGCCCTACCCTGGCCTCACTACCAACTTACACCACGAAATTGAATTGGTGGTTGCCATTGGCAAAGGCGGTAAAAACATTGCTGCGGCTCAAGCCTTTGAGCATATTTATGGCTACGCTGTGGGCCTGGATATGACGCGGCGCGACCTCCAAAACGACATGAAAAAGCAAGGCAGGCCTTGGTGTATCGGGAAGGGTTTTGACCACTCGGCCCCTATCGGTCCGATTACCCGCGCCAAAGATGTTCAGGCGATAGAACAAGCCAGCATTTCAGTGAAAGTCAATAGTCAAGACCGCCAGCGCAGCAGCGTATCGCAATTGATCTGGAATATTGCGGAAACCATTGAACAGCTTTCAACCGCTTGGGAGCTACAAAGCGGCGACTTAATTTATACAGGAACCCCAGAGGGTGTCGGTGCTGTGGTTGCGGGCGATCGCCTGTTTGGTGAGATCAGTGGATTGACAAGCATCCACGTCGATATCATTTGACCCATTACTAAATAGACTTATGACGCCCTCACCCATCAAACACTGTAAACAATGCGGCTCGGCGGTCGAGCACCGCATTCCGGATGATGGCGACACCAAACTACGGGCGGTGTGCCCTCAATGCAAAACCATCCATTACGTCAACCCCTTGAACGTGGTGGGAACCATCCCTGTTTGGGGAGACAAAGTACTGCTGTGTAAGCGCAACATTGAACCGCGTTTTGGCAAGTGGACCCTGCCAGCGGGGTTTATGGAAATGGGTGAAACCACCGCCCAAGGCGCAGCCCGAGAGACCGATGAAGAAGCTGGAGCACAATTTGAAATGCAAGGGCTTTTTTCACTGGTCAATGTAGCCCGTGTGGGCCAAGTCCATCTGTTCTACCGCGCCCAACTCACAAGCGATCAGTTCCAACCAGGAATAGAAACCCAAGAGGCCATGCTGTTTTCAGAGGCGGATATTCCTTGGGAAGATCTGGCGTTTCGAACCGTCAAAGAAACGCTAGAACGCTTCTTCGCAGACCGCAAAGCCGGATCGTTTGGCTTTCATGTGTTGGATATTTGATTAGCGCCTCTTTTTCGCAGGCTTGCTCTTGGCTGCCGTTTTTACGGGCTTTGCACCGCGGGCTTTCGCCGTTTTAGGCTGAGCCGCTGAAGGTGATTTGTTTCTCGGATTGCCTTCGCGGCTAGGCCGGTCTTGTTTTGATCGAACTTTTGAGACGGATTTCTCATTGAGGGGCCGCAAGGGCAATTCTTGGCCGGCGTGAACCAATCGAAAATCGATTTTTCGGCCGTCTAAATCAACACGGCTCACTTGAATTTGTACCCGCGTACCGATGGCGTAGCGAATTCCTGTGCGTTCACCCCGCAACTCTTGGCGCAACTCATCAAAGCGGAAATACTCACCTCCCAGCTCCGTGATGTGCACCAGACCTTCTACAAACATCGCGTCCAGCGTGACAAAAAGACCAAAGGATGTCGCCGAAGTCACCACGCCGGAATACTCCTCGCCCAAATGCTCATACATGTACTTGCATTTAAGCCAAGCCTCGACATCGCGACTGGCTTCATCGGCACGGCGCTCATTGGCGCTGCAATGCAAGCCTGCCGCTTGCCAGGCGGTATTTTCCGCGTTGAGCTTGGCAGGTTTAACCGCAGAAGAAATACCTTTCGCAGCGGCTCCTTTTTCAAGCCTGCGAGCCAATTTGGCGTGGGCTTCTCCGGGGGTTGGCAAGGCCGGCAGTTGGTAACGAGACTTTTGCAGGATCGCTTTGATAACGCGGTGAACCAATAAATCCGGGTAGCGCCGGATCGGGCTCGTAAAGTGGGTGTAGGCGTCAAAGGCCAACCCAAAATGTCCACTGTTAATCGGCGTGTAAATCGCTTGCTGCATCGAGCGCAGCAGCATCGAATGAATCTGCATAGCGTCGGGGCGGTCTTTGGTCGCTTCTGCAATCGCTTGAAACTCGCCGGGCTTGGGATCGTCGCTGATCGTCATGCCCAAACCGGTTGCTTTAAGGTAACCACGCAGAATTTCTTTTTTCTCAGGCGTGGGGCCTTCGTGAACGCGAAACAAGCCTGCGTGTTTGCTTTGTGCAATAAAGTCAGCACTGCAGACATTGGCAGCCAACATGGCTTCCTCAATCACCCGATGGGCGACATTACGCGTTCGGGGGATAATTTTTTCGATACGACCGTTTTCATCACAAACGATTTGCGTCTCGGTGGTCTCGAAGTCCACCGCGCCTCGCTTTTTGCGGGACTTTTGAAGCGACTCAAACACCCCATGCAGATTGAGTAAATCACCCACCCGCTCTTTGCGCTTGAGGGCTTCAGGCCCACGGGTGTTACCCAAAATGGCAGCAACTTCGGTGTAAGTAAAGCGGGCGTGGCTCCACATCACTGCGGGGTAAAACTGGTAAGCCTCAACCTCTCCGTCGAGGCTCACAAACATGTCACACACCATACACAGGCGCTCAACCTCAGGTTTCAAAGAGCACAAAACATTCGAGCGCTTTTCCGGCAACATGGGGATCACACGGCGCGGGAAATACACGCTGGTTGCGCGGTCATACGCGTCAATGTCAATGGCAGAACCCGTCTCCACATAATGACTGACATCGGCAATAGCGACCAACAAACGCCAGCCTTTGGTTGCCGACTTGCCACGACCTTGGGTGGTAGGTTCACAGTAAACCGCATCATCAAAATCACGCGCATCTTCGCCATCAATCGTGACCAATGGAATATCAGTTAAGTCAACCCGATTGGCGTGGTCTTGGGGCCTGACGGCATCGGGCAAAGTTTTTGATAAGGCACTGCAAGCAAAAGAAAATTCATGGGGGACGCTGTATTTACGAACCGCAATCTCAATTTCCATGCCGGGGTCATCCACTTCGCCCAACACTTCTTTCACACGTCCCACAGGCTGCCCAAAAAGCGCCGGCGGCTCTACCAATTCAACCACCACCACCTGGCCTGTTTTGGCGTTGCCAATACCACCGCGCGGGATCAAGACATCTTGTCCGTAACGTTTGTCCTCAGGAGCCACCAACCAGACGCCACTTTCTTGCAAGAGCCTGCCAATAATGGGCTGAGAAGAACGTTCAATGATTTCAACTACACGGCCTTCAGGACGCCCTTTTCTGTCACTTCGCACAATGCGGGCCTTGACCCGATCTTTGTGCAAAACGGCGCGCATTTCGTTCGGTGGCAAATAAATATCGGGGCCGCCATCATCACGCGAAATGAAGCCGTGACCGTCGCGATGTCCCTGTACGGCACCCTCGATTTCATCGAGCAAACTGCTGGTGTGGGTGATATGTTTGATACAATCTCTCTTTCTGAAATGCCCAGGTGGCGGAATTGGTAGACGCACTAGTTTCAGGTACTAGCGAGTAACTTCGTGGGGGTTCGAGTCCCTTCCTGGGCACCATTGGGGTTATTAAAACGGTACTTTTTCAAAGCTACTTTACCCCGAATGTAACGCCATTAAATGACAGGCGTCTTAAATCGGTAAAGCCACCAAATCGTGACCTTCGGTGCCCACGATTTTCGCCCTCGTAAACTCACCTACTTTTAAAGTCTTGCTGATTTTTTCGGGTGGAAGTAAGCGAACGACTCCGTCAATTTCAGGTGCATCCGCGTAGCTGCGACCTACCCCCCCTTTTTTACCCATGCCAGGCGCTGAATCCACCAAAATCTGCATGGTTGCGCCTATGCGTTTGCGTAAACGCAAGGCAGAAACTTCTTCAGCGACGGCCATGAAACGTGAGCGCCGCTCCTCTCGAAGTTCTAAGGGCAACATCCCCGGTAACTCATTGGCCAAGGCGCCAGTCACTGCGCTGTAGGCGAAACAGCCTGCGCGGTCAATTTCAGCTTCGCGAACAAACTCTAAAAGATGCGCAAACTCTTCTTCGGTTTCACCTGGAAAGCCGGCAATAAACGTACTGCGGACCACCAGTTCAGGGCAAACACTGCGCCACTGCTGAATACGCTCTAAATTTCTTTCGCCGCTGGCGGGGCGTTTCATCCGACGCAACACATCAGGGTGGCTGTGTTGCAAAGGAATATCGAGGTAAGGCAAAACCTTACCCTCGGCCATTAAGGGCACGACGTCGTCCACACTGGGATAAGGATAAACGTAATGCAAACGCACCCAAGCACCAAAGGGCGCGGCGATGTCGCCCAAAGCCGCCACCAAATCAAGCATGCGGGTCTTCACCGGTTTTCCGTCCCAAAAGCCGGTGCGGTATTTCACATCGACACCGTACGCCGAGGTATCTTGGCTCACAATCAACAACTCTTTCACACCGCCTTCAAACAATGCCCGCGCTTCGTTAAGAACGTCTCCGATGGGTCGTGAGACCAAGTCGCCGCGCATAGAAGGAATGATGCAAAACGTACACCGGTGGTTACAACCTTCGCTGATTTTTAAATACGCGTAATGGCGGGGCGTGAGTTTGATACCCGCAATGCCAAAAGACTGCGGTACCAAATCTAAGAATGGATCATGGGGTTTGGGTAAATTCAAGTGAACCGCATCCATCACCTCTTGCGTCGCATGCGGCCCCGTGACGGCCAACACTTTCGGGTGCATCTGCCGAACCACGTTTTCGCCGTTGGCATCGGATTTGGCACCCAAACAACCCGTCACGATCACGCGACCGTTCTCGGCCAGCGCTTCGCCAATCGTGTCTAAGCTTTCTTTCACCGCATCGTCAATAAACCCGCAGGTATTGACAATCACCAAATCAGCGCCTTGAAAGGTCTTAGAGGTTTGGTAACCCTCGGCGCTGAGCTGGGTCAGGATCAATTCGGAATCGGTCAGTGCTTTAGGGCATCCCAAACTCACGAAGCCAACGGTAGGTGCACGCACAGATGAAACAGAGGGGGAAATAACTTCGCTCATAAAAATAATAGTTCTAGGCGCACCGTGTGCGCATTAACAGATCAACGGAGGATCAACGCTTAAGACCAAACGTTCCCATGAATTGCTCTGCTTGCTTTTGCATTTGTTCCTGCATTTGCTGGAACATCGGGGCCCCCATGACACCAGGAACCAAGGGCACTTGCATTTCCATCAAGGTCTGCATGTTCTTTTCTAGATAGCCGCCCATCAGGCCCTGCATCGCATGGCCGTAAAAACGAATGATGTTGGAGAGTACCGGAATAGTGAACATCGGCGAACCGTTGGACTCTTCTTCCAAAATGATTTGTAGCAAGATGCTGCGGGTTAAATCTTCAGACGTTTTGGCATCAACCACAGAAAACAGTTCAGTATCCATGACCAACTGCTTGATTTCCGACAAAGTGATATAGTTAGAAGTACGGGTGTCATACAAACGCCGGTTGGGGTACTTTTTGATCACTCGCTGTGATGGCTCACCCTGAGTTTCTGTTTTTTTAGTCATGCTGCGCTCCTATTAGACCATTATGTGTTGCATTGCAGCACATTTTAGGGAGCAATCTTCAACCCGGTAGCAGGGTTTACCGCAGGAGAAAAGGGATATGGGTGTGGTAGGCGCAATTGGACTCGAACCAACGAC
>QYPA01000054.1 GCA_007279715.1 Comamonadaceae bacterium
ATATGGTGAGTGCTCAAATGCTTTACTACCCGACCGTCACGCGCGAGCCTTATAAAAACCAAGGCCGTATCACCGAGTTGCTGAATTCAGGTAAGCTCCAAATGGATTTGGGCTTACCCCCACTAGACCCCGCCCATGACCGAGTCATGTTGTGCGGCAGCCCTGGAATGTTGCGCGACTTAAAACACATGCTGGAAAAGCGGGGTTTTATGGAAGGCAACACCACAAAACAGGGCGACTTTGTCATTGAACGCGCTTTTGCTGAACAATAAACCATGACCACCTACGATCTTTACGCCATTGGCAACGCCTTAGTCGATTCTGAATACGAAGTCTCTGACGAACTTTTAAAGACGGCGGGCGTTGAAAAACGCCATATGACTTTGATCGACGCGCCGCGCCGCGCCGAACTCTTGCACCATATGCAAGGACTTCACGCCCGTAAAACCGGCGGGGGCTCGGCGGGAAATACCGTCGTCGCCTTGGCGCAGTTGGGTGGCAAAGCGTTTTACTCTTGTCGCGTGGCGCACGATGATTTAGGTGATTTCTACCGCGAAGATTTGGTAGCGCACGGCGTTGCTACCAATTTGACCCACACCCCACCCGCACCGGGGCAAACCGGAAGCTGCATCGTGATGGTCACGCCCGATGCCGAACGCAGCATGAGCACGTTTTTGGGAGCCACCGCGGAGTTAGACCAGTCGGCGCTTCACCCTCATGACATCGCACGCTCCAAGGTGTATTACATGGAGGGTTATTTGGCAGCGTCGCCCACGGGATTAGCGGCGGCTTTACAAGGCCGGGAGATTGCGCGCAAAGCGGGTGTCGCCTTGGCCGTGACCCTGAGCGACATGAGCATGATCAACTTTTGCCGGCCCGGGGTCGAGGCGATGGTTGGCGATGGGGTGGATTACTTGTTTTGTAATGAAGAAGAAGCGCAAGTGTGGTTTGGCGAAACGGATCTTGACGTGGTGTGTAAAAAAATCGCCACGTTGGCGCGAGTGGTGTGCTTGACGCGCAGCGCCAAAGGATGTCTGGTGATTGAAGGCGAACGCATCACCACGGTGGCTGCTACCCCAGTGAAAGCCATTGACAGCAACGGTGCGGGCGATATGTTTGCAGGCGCATTTTTATATGCCGTGACCCATGGCCACAGCACGGCAAAGGCTGCCGCTTTAGGTAACTTGGCTGCGGCGCAGGTGGTATCGCAATACGGTTGCCGCTTGTCGCAAGACTCGGTAGAAGTACTTGTTCAACAATTTACCAAAATGTAAATTTAAAAAACTATGCGATGGACAGGTCTACTGAGTCTGGTGCTAGGCATAGCGACCTCATCGCTGGTTGGTAACCCCGTCGCAATTGCAAGCACAGTGAAAACCACACAGTTCACGTGTGCTGCTTTTTATCTTCCTGCGCGAAGTATTTGGAATCGACAGGTCGATATTCGATACCGAAACAGCCAACCTGTTTCTGTTCATATCGATCGCTTGCCGGTTTATGCCTTTTCAATGGCTGGCCCCGTCGTTATGACAGCCATAGACAACGAACGCATCCAGATTCATACCCAAGCCTTGCTATGGACGAGTGACTTTAGAGGGATGGCTTCTTCGCAAGGCGCCTGCTCAGAGATAGTGACTAAGTAATAGATCAGTGTCGTTCTAAAAACTGATAGGGCGGTAAGCCTTGGAGCATGCGCTTGCCGTAGCTTTGCAGGATCAGGCGCTTGTCATAGCAAATCACATGAGCGCGGTCTTCTTCGGTGCGAATGGCGCGGCCGGTCCATTGCAATAGTTTGATTCCGGTCGCGGGAATCACCAGTTCGCTAAACGGATCTCGCCCAACCTTACGCAGCCATTCGGCGCGGGCTTCGTCAACGGGGTCAGAAGGCGGCGCAAATGGCAGCTTGGCAATAAAAACGGTTTCACACAGTGCGCCTGGTAAATCCAAGCCTTCGCCAAACGACTGCAAGCCAAACAAGATAGAAGCAAAGCCAGACTCTATGCGGGCCGTATGGGTTGCGATCAAACGCGCTCGTGACATCACGCCTTGAACCAAGACCGCTTCGCGCAAAGCCGAGGGAACAGCGTCTATGGCAGAACGCATTTGCGCCCGCGAGGTAAATAAAACGAGTGCGCCACGCTCAACTGTCGCCAGGTCTTGCATCAAATAGCCCACCATCTCTGCCGTATACGCGTCGGCATTTTTAGGCTCGGCCAAGGTGTGAACCACCGTGAGCGTGCCTTGAATAGCGTAGTCAAAGGGGCTTTCTACTTCCAGCGTGGTCACGTTGGCGTTGTTCGATAGACCCGCTTCTTGTAAAAAATAATCAAAGCTTCCACAGCTGGTAAGCGACGCCGAAGTCACTACCGCAGCGCGAACCTGGCTCCATAAAAACTGCCGCAGCAAGTCGCCTGGAACCATGGGGCAGGCGTGGGCCGAGAGGACCAAGAAGCCGCTTTCGCTTTGGCATTGCAACCATTTCGCAAGCGGTTGGGGGCCGTGCTCCAGAAGCAATTCGGAGGTAGAGACCACGCTGGCAAGCTTAGGCGCTAACGCGCCGAGCTTGGCGTAAAGCTGGGCGCATTGCAGCCCCTGAGTCGGGTCTTCCTTCGCCACGTTTTTTACTTCGCCCCCAAGCGCTTCGAGTGCTTTAGACAGACCCAGCGCTTGCGCATGAATCAAACGCACGGGTTCTGTCAACGCCTCGGGTAAAACCCCGTGGGCAAACCGCAGCGTTCCGTCTTTGCCTTGGGTGCTGGCGTGAACGAGGTCAAGCGCGAGTCGGGCGAGTTGGTTAAGCGCCACTTTCAGTTGGCTTGCTACGGTGGTGACGTCTTCGGTTAAAACCAGTTGTAAGGCACTACTGACTTCTTGCAAAATTTTAGGTAATTTGTCGAGCCAGCGCAGGCTGGTTACATCCATTGCACTGCTAAATTGGTCCAAGGCGACGGCGGGAAGATGGTGGCCTTCGTCAAATACCACCAAGCAATTGTCTAACTCAGGCAGGGTTTTCATTCCCAGCGAGGCGAGTACCAAATCATGGTTGGCGACGATCACATTGGCTTCTGCCAGTTGGGTGCGTGCCGTGTAGTAACTGCATTCGCGGTAACGCGGGCAATGGCGGGCGGTACAGGTATGGCGCTCTGCGGCTACGGTGGCCCAGTCGCTTGGATCAGGCGCGTCGTTGAGGCTATCGCGGTCGCCGTTCCAGCGCGCGTGGGCCAGCAGGTTGGCCATGTGTTCGTACATCCGAGTGCGGCGTTCTTCTAGCGCCTCTTGGCTTGCCGTGGCCAACGCCGCCGTAGGGAACTCTTCTTCAAACATATCCTCTTCAACGCCACCTACACCGACCAACCGTTCGAGTTTGACCTTGCAAACATACCGACCGCGGCCTTTCGCTAGAGCATAGGCAAAGGGCTGCGCCATGACCGCAGCCAGCGCTGGGAGGTCTTTTTGCATGAGCTGTTCTTGCAGTGCGACCGTTGCGGTAGAAATAATCACCCGTGTTTTTCGCTCTAAGGCCATGGCAATCGCGGTGCTAGCGTAAGCGGCTGATTTGCCAACGCCAGTCCCCGCTTGAATCACTGCAATGGCCTTGGTGGGCTGGTCTGAATCGCCTAGATCAGCTCGGCTGAGCGTTTGAGCGATGCACTGCGCCATGGCGTGTTGCCCTGGGCGAATACGAAAACCGGCGGTGCTACCCACCACGTTTTCAAACGTCTCTATGGCGCGTTGTTCAAGTCGGGTGGGGAGGTTGGGAGCGGGGAAAGAAGTCAAGCGGGGCGATTCACATCAGAGGAAGAGGTGAATATACCGTTTACTTAAACCCCACGCGATCCAGCATTTGTTGCACCTTGATTTGATTCATCCCTACGATACGAATCGGCACGAGTTCACTCTTAAAACTTCCGCCTGTCATGGCTTGGAGGGCGGGATTATCCAGCTTCAAGCCCTTGACCACGGGCCATTCGTTGTTGCCATTGGCAAAGTGGTTTTGCGCCTCCGGGCTTACGAGGTATTCCAAAAACTTCACGGCGTTAGCCTGGTTCTTTGCGTAGCGCGCCACCGCGCCACCAGCCACGTTCACATGCGTCCCCCAGCTTTGTTGGTTCGGAAACACCACGCCCACGCGCTCCATGAGAGCGATGTCGGCGGGGTTGGTGGAGCGCATCAAGCGCGCCAAGTAATAGGTATTGGTTACGGCAACACCACACTCGCCGCTGGCCACGGCTTTGATTTGGTCGGTGTCGCCGCCCTTGGGTGAGCGGGCCATGTTGTCGACCATGCCTTTGAGCCAAGCTTCTGTCTTTTCAGCGCCGAGGTGTTCGGTCATCGCGCCAAACAAGCTCAGGTTGTAGGGGTGCGAACCCGATCGGATGCACAGCTTGCCTTTGTTTTTGGGGTCGCCCAATTCTTCGTAGGTGTCTACGTCTTCACGTTTGATTTTGAGCTTGTCGTAAACCACCACCCGCGCCCGGGTGGATAAACCAAACCAAGCGGTTCCGTCGTCGGTGGGTTTGGAGCGCAGTTGTGCAGGAACGGCGGCTTCTAAGGTTTTGGACTTGATGGGCAAGAACATGCCGTCTACCTCGCCGCGCCACAAGCGGGCGGCGTCCACCAGCAAGATCAGGTCTGCGGGCGAAGCGCTGCCCTCGGCTTTGAGGCGGGCGATGATGCCTGCGTCGTCGGAGTCGACGCGGTTGATTTTGATACCGGTGGCTTTGGTGAAGTCGCTATAAAGCGCTTCGTCGGTGGGGTAATGGCGGGCTGAGTAGAGGTTGATGACTTGATCGTCTGCCAAGACCAACGGGCTGAACAGGCCAGCGGTGACAGCAGAAATTGCCACGGATAGAACGATGAGGGTGCGACGCATGAGGAGACTCCAAGTTAAAAATACTGGAAGGAAGTCTACATCAAATGCGAATCATTATCATTTGACTTGGATCAAATGTCCTTAAAAAAGTGCAGTTTTAGCCTAAATTTGTCAGTTGCGCCGCAGCGTGCGGCTTAGAAAGATGACAGGCAGCAAGCCCACCAGCACCAACGCCAGCGAGGGCAAAGCGGCTTCGCCCAAGCGCTCATCGCGGGCCAGTTGGTAGGCCATCACCGCCAAGGTGTCGGTGTTGAAGGGGCGCAGGACCAAGGTGGCGGGCAGCTCTTTCATGACATCGACCAACACCAGCAACGCGGCTGCGGCCACAGGTTTTTTCAGCAACGGCCAATGCACGCGCTTTACCAGCAAAAAGCCAGACGTGCCCAACATGCGCGCGCTGTCGTCTAGCGAGGCAGGCACACGTGCGTAGCCGCTTTGCACCGACTGCAAAGCCACAGCAATAAAACGCACAAGATAAGCCCAGACCAAACCCAGCACCGTGGCGGTCAGCCAAAAGCCCACGCCCGATTGCGGCCACGTGGCTTGCACCCAGCCCACAGGCAGCAGCAATCCCACCACAATCACTGCACCCGGCACGGCATAGCCCAAGCTAACTAAGCCCATCACTTGGCGCGTCAGCCAGTTGGGATGCAAGCGGGCAAGAGCTGCCAACAGCAAGGCCGCACTTACGGCCAACAGGGCCGTCATCCCGCCCAACGACACGCTGGTGACCGACCACTGTACAAAGCGAGACCAAGGCAATTCCATCAAGCCGTCACCTTGCAGCAAAGCGCGAATCATGAAGAGTAGGGGCAACACAAAACCACACAACACGGGCAGCACGCACAAGGTCCACGCCAAAGCGGCAGACAAGCCTTGCAGCCGCAAGGGCTGCGACTCGCTGCCTTGGCGGTCGACACGTGCGATAGAAAAACGCAAGCGCGATTGCGCACGTTGCTCAGCGGCCAACAAGACTACGACCACAAGCAACAGAAAAGTTGCCAACTGCGCAGCGGCAATGCGGTTGTCCATCACCAGCCACGCTTTGTAAATGCCAGCGGTGAAGGTTTGGATACCAAAGTAGCTAGACACGCCAAAGTCAGCCAACGTTTCCATCAAGGCCAAGGCCGTGCCCGCGGCAATCGCAGGGCGAGCCAGCGGTAAGGCCACGCGCAGGATGCGGCGCGACAGAGGTGCGCCCAGCAAACGCGCAGCCTCCATCAAATGGTTGGCACGCTCGGACAACGCAGTGCGAGCCAACAAATACACATAGGGATAAAGCGCAAGGGTGAACACGCATGCCGCGCCCCACACATTGCGCACTTCAGGAAACACGCGGCCATCTAAACCAAAGGCACCGCGAATACCCGTTTGCAGCGGGCCGCTGAACTGCAAGTAGTCGGTGTAGGCATACGCCACCACATAAGCAGGCATGGCCAGGGGCAACAGCAGCGCCCATTCCAAGCTGCGACGCATCGGAAAGTCAAACAGCGTGACTGCTGCGGCAGACACCGTGCCCATGCTGATCACGCCGACACTTACCAATACGCACAGCAAAAGCGAAGTGCCCACATAGTCGGGTAGCACCGTGCGGGCCATCTCGGCCAAGATGCTGGCGGAGGCGTCGTTCCACTGTGCCCATGAAAACAGCACCGTCAACACCGGCAGTGCCAACAGCAATGCCAGCACGGCCAACACGCAGCGTAAAAACAAGCGGGAGCTAAAAACCATGCGGCATTGTAGGTAGCCGCACATGGCATGGCGTAAAACCATCGTCTCTACAATGGGTGCATGTTTTTAGACGTCGCCCAGCTCTCCATTAGCTACCCCGAACGCGCCCACCCCTCAGTGGACCGGGTGACTTTGGGCCTGCATGCTGGTGAAATGGGCGTGCTCATTGGCCCTTCGGGCTGCGGAAAAACCACGCTGTTGCGTGCGGTGGCGGGTCTGGAGCGTGCCAGCGCGGGGGACATTCGTTTGGCCCAATCGGTGGTTAGCAGCGCCAAAGTGCATGTGGCGCCCGAGGCGCGCCGCATTGGCATGGTGTTCCAAGACTACGCCCTCTTCCCCCATTTAAGCGTGCAAGACAACGTCAGCTTTGGCCTGAACAAGCTCCCGCGTGTTGAGCGTGAAGCGCGTATGCGCGAGGTGCTATCGCTGGTGGGCTTGAGTTCCAGCGCAAAGCGTTACCCGCACGAGTTGTCGGGCGGTCAGCAGCAGCGCGTGGCCTTGGCCCGTGCTTTGGCGCCTAAGCCGCAACTCTTGCTTCTCGACGAGCCGTTCTCTAACCTGGATGTGGAGCTGCGCGAGCGCCTGGCCTTGGAAGTGCGCAGCATTTTGAAAGAAGCACAAACCACGGCCCTGTTTGTGACGCATGACCAAATGGAGGCCTTTGCCATTGGAGACGTGATTGGCGTGATGTCCGAAGGTCGCTTACACCAGTGGGGCGATGCTTACTCGCTGTACCACCGCCCTGCCACGCGCTTTGTGGCCGAGTTCATTGGCCACGGTGTGTTTACGCATGCCACACTGAGTGAGAGAAACAAACATGTGGTGGTGCACACGCCCATGGGTGACTTGGTCGACGTGGCCGAGTGCCCACTGCCCAGCACGTTTGAATTAGGAGAGTGCGATGTACTGCTGCGTGCCGATGACATCGTTCACGACGACGACGCACCGGTCAAAGCCGAGATCATTCGCAAATCATTTCGTGGCTCTGAATTTTTATACACCCTGCGCTTAAAAACCGGAGAAACTGTTTTAGCGCACGTCCCTAGCCACCATGACCATTCCGTGGGTGAATGGATCGGCATACGCGCCGAGGTTGATCATGTCGTTACCTTTAGCCGTTTGCTCTGAGAAACCGAACTTTGAATGCATTGCGTGCTTTTTACCCGATTTGGTTTCAAGCTACTAACCCAATTTTTTCAATTTCTTAATCAGCCTTACGACTGCATAGATCGCAAGTAATACGAATATTGAAATCAGGAAGATTTCCGTATTCGTCAATTTTTCAGGAAACATGGTTAGATGTTCATAGGTTGTCAGCAGCGTATTGACCACCGGATTTTCCAGGCGGTATTTTTCATAAGCACCGTTATCCATATCAAAATCCTCTGGTTGTTTGGGGTGCTATCGATTCTAGGTACTTATTTCAGTGATCTGACGTGTCCAGCCATGAATGCCATGCGACGGTAGCGTAAATTCAAACAAAGTCAGCGTAAAGCAGTCATCGCAAGCAAGAAAGCATAGAGCGCCTTGATCCCTTCCACTCATGCCGTCGCACAACTTCGCGCTCAGCGCTTAGAACGCAGCTCTAAACCCTTTCTCGCCCGCGGGGGCGTGAAAGGGGAGCGGTGCTTAGGCTGCCGATTGGTGTTGGGCCATTGTCTGTGTGCTTTGCGACCCCACATAGCTACACGCTCTGGGATGTGTTTGTTGATGGCAGATATTGAGCCGCTCAAACCCAGTAACACGGGCTGGTTGGTAGCCGATGTGGTGAGCGATACGTTTGCGTTTTCTTGGTCCCGAACTGAAGTCGCCCCGCAGTTGTTCGCCTTGTTGGCAGACCCGCAATGGCAACCTTATTTGGTGTTCCCTGGCGAGTTTGTTGCGCCAACTCGGGTTGTGGAAGTTTTGCTTCATAGTTTAGATACGACAGCCCTAAAGCGCCCTTTGTTTATTTTGCTCGACGGCACCTGGTCTGAGGCTCGCAAGATGTTTCGTAAAAGCCCGTACCTCGATGCTTTTCCTGTTTTAAGCCTGGCGCCTGCGCAAATCTCGCGTTACCAATTGCGCCGATCGCACAGAGACGACCACTTTTGCACCAGTGAAGTCGCAGCGCTGTGTTTAGAGTTGGCCGATGAGACGCATGCCGCCCAAACCCTCGAGGCGTATTTAGATGTCTTTTCAGAGCACTACGTGCGGGCAAA
>QYPA01000062.1 GCA_007279715.1 Comamonadaceae bacterium
CGCGGTCGTTTGAAGCAGGGTGAAACGCTGCTCATTCAAGGCGGCAGCAGTGGGATCGGAGTCACAGCGATTCAACTGGCAAAAGCCTTTGGAGCAACCGTGATCGTCACTGCAGGACGCGACAAGAAGTGCGCAGATTGTTTGGCTTTAGGTGCAGACCATGCTATCAACTACAAGACCCAAGATTTCGAAGTTGAAACTTTGCGTTTGTCGCAGGGCAGGGGCGTGGATGTGGTGTTAGATATGGTTGCCGGGCCCTATATTGCAAAAGAGTTGAATTGTTTGGCCGAGGATGGTCGCTTGGTGGTGATTGCCGTTCAAGGCGGGGTTCAAGCCGAGGTAAACGCCGGTTTGGTCATGCGTAAACGACTGACGATCACGGGGTCGACCTTGCGCATTCGGCCAATCGCTTTCAAGGGTGCTATTGCACAAAATTTGCTGCACCACGTTTGGCCTTTGTTTGCCTCTGGAAAGATTCGCCCCATCGTTCATGCTGTTTTACCAGCTGCAGATGCGGCGCAGGCGCATTCCATGATGGAAGCCAGTCACCACGTTGGAAAAATTGTTTTAACCTGGGATGCCTTATGAAAAAATTAATCGCAGGCAACTGGAAAATGAATGGCTCACTCGAGTCAAACGCAGCCCTTGTGCAAGCCTTGCTGTCTCATTCTGCCGATTGGAAGTGCGACGTGGCACTGTGTGTTCCCGCGCCCTATCTTTCGCAATTACAAAATTTAAGTAAAGCAAGTCCGTTGATGTTTGGTGCACAAGATGTGTCCATGCACGAAGCAGGCGCTTTCACGGGTGAGATATCTGCTGGAATGCTCAAGGATTTTGAATGTCGCTATGTCATTGTGGGTCACTCGGAGAGGCGTCAATTCCATTTAGAAAGTGACGCGTTGGTTGCGAACAAAGCGCAAAAAGCACTGGCATCGGGCATCACGCCGATTGTTTGTGTGGGTGAAACCTTGCAGGAGCGTGAAGCTGGATTGACAGAGGAAGTCGTGAAGCGTCAATTGGCCGCAGTGATCCATCTCAACGGCCATTGCATCAGCGAGATCGTTTTAGCGTATGAGCCTGTTTGGGCGATTGGCACGGGTAAAACTGCAACGCCCGAGCAAGCGCAGCACGTTCATGCCGTCTTGCGAGCCCAGTTGCACGCCGCAAGTGCACATGCAGACCGCGTGCACATTGTTTACGGCGGCAGCATGAATGCAGCTAACGCTTCGCAGTTGCTAGCCCAGCCGGATATTGATGGCGGATTGGTTGGCGGTGCGTCGCTCAAAGCGGCTGATTTTTTATCCATTATTGCGGCAGCCCATTGATTTGAGCTTGGCGCTTTTTTGTTTTTAGGAGTTGAAGATGAGTTTTGTTGTTACCCTGATTTTGACGGTTCAGATGATTTCTGCAGTGGCCATGGTGGGTTTGATTTTGGTTCAGCATGGCAAGGGTGCTGACATGGGCGCTGCCTTTGGCAGTGGCGGCTCTGGAAGCCTTTTTGGCGCAAGCGGAAGTGCTAACTTTTTATCGCGCACGACGGGCGTTTTGGCCACAGTGTTCTTTGTGTGTACCTTGGCCTTGGCGTATTTTGGTAACTTGCGCCCAGCAAGTACCGGCAGCGTTTTAGAAAATACGGCCGCGCCTGTCACCGCGCCAGCCGCACCTGCAAGTGAAAATGCACCAGCGAGTTCTGGTGCGGCCCAAATTCCTTCGAAATAATCGGTTTCTCTCTCTTTCTCGCCCCGAGAAGTGCGGGAATCAGGGTAAACTCGTAGGCTAGTTGGAAAGCAAAATTAGCCGCAAGGCACCTCACGCAATCCAGACAACTGAGAGCCGCCGTCGTGGTGAAATTGGTAGACACGCTATCTTGAGGTGGTAGTGGCGAAAGCTGTGCGAGTTCGAGTCTCGCCGACGGCACCAATTCAAACGCACACACCTTGAAATGCAAGGTGTGTGCAAGAAACATTGATCAGTATCGCCAGATGAACCTTGATAACTATCTTCCCGTACTTTTGTTCATACTGGTTGGCGTCGCTGTTGGCGTAGTTCCGCAGATCTTGGGTTATATCCTAGGCCCCAATCGCCCTGACGCTGCTAAAAACTCCCCTTACGAATGCGGTTTTGAAGCCTTTGAGGACGCACGAATGAAATTCGACGTGCGTTATTACTTGGTAGCTATTTTGTTTATTTTGTTCGACTTAGAAATCGCGTTTCTTTTTCCTTGGGCTGTATCGCTCAAAGAGATTGGGGCTTTGGGTTTTTGGTCTGTGATGGTTTTTCTTGGCATTCTGGTCGTAGGCTTTGTCTACGAGTGGAAAAAAGGCGCCCTAGACTGGGAGTAATGCAATGATTGAAGGTGTACTCAAAGAAGGTTTTGTCACTACGAGTTACGACTCGGTGGTGAACTGGGCCAAGACTGGCTCGATTTGGCCTATGACGTTTGGTCTGGCCTGTTGCGCGGTGGAGATGATGCACGCTGCTGCTGCGCGCTATGACTTAAGCCGCTTTGGCTCAGAAGTTTTTCGCGCTAGCCCTCGCCAGTCTGATTTGATGATTGTTGCTGGAACCTTGTGCAACAAGATGGCACCAGCCTTGCGAAAAGTTTATGACCAGATGTCAGAGCCTCGCTGGGTTATCAGCATGGGGTCATGCGCAAACGGCGGCGGTTATTACCATTACAGCTACTCCGTAGTTCGTGGATGTGATCGGATTGTTCCGGTGGATGTGTATGTGCCCGGTTGCCCACCAACGGCTGAGGCGCTGGTGTATGGGATTTTGCAATTGCAGCAAAAGATCCGCCGCACTGAAACCATTGCACGGGCTTAAATTCAAAATATGTCAGTATTTTCTATCCATCCCGAAGACACCAAGGCCGCGGTTGCGTTGGCTTTGGGCGACAAAGTCAAACGCATCTCGGTTGACTTAGGCGAAGTGAAGGTCTTGGTTGCCGCAAAGGATTACCACGCCGCAGCTGAAATTTTGCGCGACGCTCCCGGATGCAAGTTTGAGCAATTGATGGACTTGTGTGCCGTCGATTATTCTGAGTACGGAATGGGCCAGTACGATGGCCCGCGCTATTGCATCGTGAGCCATTTGCTGTCGATCAGCTTGAATCAGCGGGTGCGGTTAAAGGTGTTCGCTGAAGATGACGGCATGCCCATGGTCGAATCGGTCAATGACATTTGGAACGCTGCAAACTGGTTTGAACGCGAGGCCTTTGATTTGTTTGGCGTGGTCTTTGAAGGCCACGAAGATTTGCGTCGAATCCTTACCGACTACGGCTTTATCGGTCATCCCTTTCGCAAAGATTTTCCGACAACGGGTCACGTTGAAATGCGCTACGACGCTGAACAGGCGCGTGTGGTGTACCAGCCGGTCACGATTGAAACACGAGAAATCACGCCTCGCATTATTCGCGAAGACCATTACGGAGGCCTGCAGTAAGCAGTTGAATGCATGGCTGAAATTAAAAACTACACCCTCAATTTTGGGCCCCAACATCCCGCAGCCCACGGCGTTTTGCGTTTGGTCTTGGAACTCGATGGTGAGGTGATCCAGCGGGCAGATCCGCACATCGGATTGCTGCACCGCGCAACCGAAAAACTGGCTGAAACAAAAACCTACATGCAAGCGCTGCCCTATATGGACCGGCTTGATTACGTGTCCATGATGTGCAATGAGCACGCTTACTGCTTGGCCATTGAAAAGTTGCTGGGGATTGAAGTTCCCGTTCGCGCCCAGTACATCCGAGTGATGTTTGCAGAAATTACCCGCTTACTCAATCACCTGATGTGGCTGGGATCGCACGGCAACGATTGCGGAAGCTCGACAATTCTGATTTACACCTTCCGTGAGCGCGAAGACCTGTTTGATATGTATGAAGCTGCCAGCGGCGCTCGTATGCATGCAGCCTATTTCCGTCCGGGCGGGGTGTACCGTGATTTGCCAGACAGCATGCCCCAATTCAAAGCCAGTCGCGTTCGCAACGCCAAAGGGGTGGCTGAACTCAATAAAAACCGCCAAGGGTCCTTGCTCGATTTCATTGACGACTTTACCCAGCGCTTCCCTGCGTGTTTAGAGGAGTACCACACCCTCTTGACGGACAACCGCATCTGGAAACAAAGAACAGTCAACATCGGTATTGTGAGCCCCGAGCGCGCTCTGAATATGGGCTTTACGGGGCCCATGCTGCGTGGTTCTGGCATCGCTTGGGACTTGCGTAAAAAGCAGCCGTACGATGTTTACGACCAAATGGATTTTGATATTCCTATTGGCAAAACCGGTGACGTGTATGACCGCTATTTGGTTCGTATGGAAGAGATGAAGCAGTCCAACCGCATCATTCAACAATGCATTGCATGGCTCAGAGACAATCCTGGCCCCGTGATTACCGACAACCATAAAGTGGCCCCTCCATCGCGTGAGTCAATGAAGACCAATATGGAAGGTCTTATTCACCACTTCAAATTGTTTACCGAAGGTTTCCACGTTCCGGAAGGCGAGGCTTACGCTGCGGTTGAGCATCCCAAGGGTGAATTCGGTATTTATATCGTCAGTGACGGCGCGAACAAGCCTTACCGACTCAAAATTCGTCCCCCAGGTTTCGCCCACTTGGCAGGTCTCAACGAGATGGCCAAGGGACACATGATCGCAGATGCGGTGTCCATCATTGGCACTATGGATATTGTTTTTGGAGAGATTGATCGATGATCTCGCAATTGATGAAAACGCGCTTCGATCACGAGGTCGCAAAATTTCCTGCTGATCAAAAACAATCTGCAGTCATGGCTTGCTTGGCCATCGTTCAGCAAGAGTTGGGATGGGTCAGCTCCGAGAGCGAAAAAGGTGTCGCCGAGCACCTGGGCATGGCGCCCATGGCTGTCCATGAGGTCACGACCTTTTACAACATGTACAACCAAAAGCCGGTGGGCAAGTTCAAATTAAACGTGTGTACCAATCTGCCGTGCCAATTGCGCGGTGGTGCGAAGGCCTTGGCCCATTTGGAAGGAAAGTTGGGTATCAAAGCAGGGGAGACGACTGCTGATGGACTGATCACCTTGCAGCCTAGTGAATGTCAAGGCGCTTGCGCGGATGCGCCTGTTTTATTGGTTAATGACCGAACCATGTGCAGCTTTATGAGCAATGACAAGTTAGACCAATTGATTGATGGACTGAAAAAAGCGGGGTCAACCCAATGAA
>QYPA01000035.1 GCA_007279715.1 Comamonadaceae bacterium
CATTTTGGACATGATTTTTGACAAGCCTTTACCGACCGCTTTGATGTAGTTGTAAATGGCTTTTTCTGCGGTGAGATCCCCTGGCAAGTCTTTACACACATGGGCCAGCGTTTCCATCGCCAAGTAGGGGTGAACCGCCTCCGCGCCATATCCTGCGAGAACCGCAAAGTGATGGACCTCGCGCGCGGTTCCGGTTTCTACAACCAACCCTGCTGTGGTTCGCAAGCCACCCAAGACCAAATGCTGGTGAATCGCCGACAAGGCCAAGAGTGCAGGAATTGCCACCTGGGTCGCCGACATCGCACGGTCGCTGATGATGAGAATGTTTTTTCCGCTCTTGATGGCATCAACCGCTTCTGCACACAGCGAGGCCAATTTCGCTTCTACGCCTTCACGCCCCCAAGACACGGGGTAGGTGATATCTAAGGTGTAGCTTCTGAATTTTCCTTGAGTATGTAACTCAATATTCCGCAATTTCGCCATGTGCTCAAAGTTGAGCACGGGCTGCGCAACTTCCAATCGCATGGGCGGATTCACTTGGTTGATATCGAGCAGGTTGGGTTTGGGCCCTACAAACGAGACCAAAGACATCACGATCGCTTCGCGAATGGGGTCAATCGGCGGGTTGGTGACCTGTGCAAACAGCTGTTTAAAGTAGTTGTACAAAGTTTTGTTTTTGTCACTCAAAACGGCCAGCGGACTGTCATTGCCCATGGAGCCTAAGGCTTCTTCGCCGGCGGTTGCCATTGGGGCAATCAGAAACTTTAAGTCTTCTTGGGTGAACCCAAACGCTTGTTGGCGATCCAATAAACTGGTTTCTTGATCACTCACGATTGGCTCTGCGCCGCCACCGACCACGTCGTCTAACTTGATCCGTAAATTTTCAATCCATTGCTTGTAAGGTTTGCTGTTTGCTAAACCTGATTTCAGTTCTTCGTCGTCGATCATCCGACCTTGTTCTAAGTCGATGAGGAACATTTTCCCGGGTTGCAAGCGCCATTTGCGAACAATTTTATTTTCAGGCACAGGCAACACGCCCGATTCTGAGCCCATGATTACCAAGTCATCATCGGTAATGCAGTAACGCGATGGCCGCAACCCATTGCGGTCTAAAGTTGCTCCAATCTGGCGTCCGTCTGTAAACACAATGGACGCTGGGCCGTCCCACGGCTCCAGCATGGCTGCGTGGTACTCGTAAAACGCTTTGCGCCGCTCGTCCATGGTGGTGTGGTTTTCCCAAGGTTCGGGAATCATCATCATCATGGCTTGGCTGATGGGGTAACCCGCCATCGTCAACAGTTCCAAGCAATTGTCGAATGTCGCTGTATCGGATTGGTCTGCGAAACTGATGGGGTAGAGCTTCTGTAAATCTTGTGCGAGCACTGGGGATGACATCACACCCTCGCGGGCTTTCATCCAGTTGTAATTCCCTTTAACCGTGTTGATCTCACCGTTGTGCGCCACATAGCGGTAGGGGTGCGCCAAGGGCCACTCAGGAAACGTATTCGTCGAAAACCTCTGATGCACCAACCCCAAAGCGGATATGCATCGGGCATCTTGCAGATCATAAAAATAGGTACCTACTTGGTCAGCCAGCAACAGGCCTTTGTAGATAACTGTTCGGCTCGACATGCTCGGAACGTAGTATTCCTTGCTGTGCTTTAAATTGAGATGCTGAATGGCCGCGCTGGCGGTTTTGCGAATGACGTACAGCTTGCGTTCCAGCGCATCTTGAACAATCACGTCATTGCCACGGCCAATAAATACTTGGCGAATGATGGGCTCTTTTTCACGCACCGTCGGAGACATTGGCATGTCTTTATTGACGGGGACATCACGCCAACCCAACAACACTTGGCCCTCCGCCTTGATAGCACGTTCCATCTCTTGCTCACACGCCAAACGCGACGCATGCTCCTTGGGCAAGAAAATCATGCCTACGCCGTATTCACCTGCGGGGGGAAGCGTTACGCCAACGGATCCATTGGGCGCTTCGCCATTTCGGGCCATTTCTTCGCGGTACAAAGCGTCCGGCAGCTGAATCAAAATTCCTGCGCCATCGCCCATTAACTTATCCGCCCCGACGGCACCCCGGTGATCCAAGTTCTCCAAAATCTTGAGGGCGTTACTGACAATGCTATGGCTCTTCTCACCTCGGATATGGGCCACAAACCCCACGCCACAGGCATCGTGTTCGCTGGAAGAAGAATACAGACCGTGGTCTTGAAGATGCTTGATTTCGGCAGCCGTAGCCATGGCGCGCTCCTGAAAAATGAAAATGGAATTAGAGCCTACCGCACTGCAGCAAAAACTCCAAGCACTTTAATTGGGGTCAGATTCTAATTAAAGTCGGAATACCAACGTTGGGAATTATTTGGGGACACATTGAAATTTTATTCAATTTTTCAAAACTTCAAAAGCGTTACCGAGGAGGTTATGGTTTTGCGACTTTCGTCGGCCTGCCTGCTATTGCTTTGCTAGTGCGTCTTTGCGTCCTTTTTTGTAAATCATCTACAAACTCAGGTTCGCCCAGGGCCCAGCCCCGCAGGGTGGCATCCGTCAAGGCCAACTGTTGAACCGAGTTAACACCCTCTTGCACCAGCTGCGCGTACGCTGCCTCGCGGGCAAACGGCGTGTTACCTAACTCCCAAAACAAGGGGTGCGGGGTAATGAGCCGATCCGTTCTCCGCCCAACGAAATGGGCAAACGAAGACCAAGGGTAGTCCCCGGCAGTCGCAACCATTCCTGCGCGAACAGGGTTCAGGTCTATATACGCCATACAGGCTAGCAAATAGCGCTCTGTCTGAATCAGGGTTGATTTGAAACGGCCTTCCCATAAGGTTCCAGAACGGCCTTGGCGATCATTGAAGTAGCGAACGTAACGCCTTCCGACAGCCTGCATCATTTGGGCCAATCCCTCCGTCGTTTGAGGCGTTGCAAGAAGGTGGAAATGGTTACCCATCAACACATACGCATGAATAGCGACTTCAAATTTGTTGGAATTTTCTTCCAATAAATCCAACATCATTTGGTAGTCCGCAGTAGCGATAAAAATCGGCTGGCGGTTATTGCCCCGTTGAATGATGTGGTGCGCAAAGCCCGGTAACGTTAAACGGGGTAAGCGTGCCACAGCATTTTTTCCAAAATCACATTCAAATAAATGGGGATGGGGCCCTGAGTTCGCGCAGCCTATTTGTTTTTCGTAACCCGCACTTTGCTGCCCGTCGTGACGATGGTCACGGCATCACCCGCAGCAAGAATTTCGCTGGCCTTGGCTTGAACAATCGCACGGCGGTCGCCGTTTTTAAGCTGCACAATAATCTCGACCGCCTCTTCGCGCGTGGTTAAACGCTCAATGGCATTGCCAACCGCTGCGCCGGCTACCGCACCTAAAACACCCAAAACTTGCTGTTCCCGTTGGACGCCGCTTGCGCCGCTTCCCCCAATAGCGCCGATGACACCACCGGCCGCGGCACCAATACCACTTTGACTTCCGTCCACAGTCACTGGGCGAATGGAGATAACCACCCCATCTTGAATTTGAGACATGATTTGCGCATTCTCACGGCTAATCACATCCGGGCTGCTGCTTGCGCAAGCCGTCAAACCAGCGATAGCACACACCGCAAAACTAAAAGACATTATTTTTTTCATACTTCAATTCCCTAAAACAATAAAAACAAAAAACGAGATGCAATTCAATAGAAAATTACAACACTCAGAAAAAGTAACGCGCTAAGGCGTCATTTGGTTGTCAAGGCTATTTTCTGCTGACAATGTAAACCGTATGTCAAGCAGAGTCTCCAAACCGAATTCGCGAAGCAAAGCCTGTAAACGCTCAGCCGAACTCCACTTTTTCTGCCCTGTGTATTTAGCCAAAATAAGTTCGTTTTTCATGCTGTGCTCCCAGCCTACCAACTCGGTCACGGTCACTTGGTAGCCCTTCGCTTCGAGGTACAAACAGCGCAGCACATTGGTAAGTTGGCTGCCCATCTCGCGTGCGTGCAGCGGGTGACGCCACAGCTCGGCCAGCGGCGTGCGCTGCAAGTTGAGGGCTTTATTTTGGTTAAGCGCGCGCGCCAGTTCGGCTTGGCAGCAAGGAACCAGCACCATGTATTTGGTTTTCTTTTGCAAGCCAAACGCAATCGCGTCATCGGTAGCGGTATCGCACGCATGCAGCGCAGTAACCACATCGATCTGATCGGGCAAAGCATCGCTGTGTGCGGACTCGGCCACGCTGAGGTTGAGAAACGCCATGCGCTCGAACCCCAAGCGCTGCGCCAGTGCTTGGGACGACGCCACCAACTCGCTGCGCGTCTCAATGCCGTAAATACTGCCCTGCCCCAAGGTCTTGAAAAACAAGTCGTAAATGATAAAGCCCAAATACGACTTGCCCGCGCCGTGGTCGGCCAAGGTCAGGCCTTGCTCACGAGCGGGTAACTCTTTCAACAACTTCTCGATGAACTGAAACAAGTGATACACCTGCTTGAGCTTGCGGCGCGAATCTTGGTTCAGCTTTCCGTCGCGGGTGAGGATGTGCAGTTCTTTGAGCAACTCGATGGACTGGCCAGGGCGCAGGTCGAGCTGCGAACTAGGGTCTTGAACCTTGGACGCGGCGGCGGGTTTGTGTTTAGACATGGCTTAATTGTGCAGTCGCGCGGCGACGCCCAACTGAGCCCAGCCGGCATGACCCAATTTATTCAACACTTCCATGTTGCGCTCAAAGATGAGCGACGCATCGGGATAGGCGGCTACCGCTTTGTCAATGCTTGCTTCGCGTAGCAAGTGCAGCGTGGGGTATGGCGTACGGTTGGTGAAGTTCTCGATGTTGTCCACATCCGTGCCGCCAAATTGGTAATGCGGATGAAAGTCGGCCACTTGCAGCACGCCGTCTAGCGCGAGGTCCATCAGCACATCGTCACACTCGGTCAAGAAATCGTTGAAGTCTAAAAAGTCGGGCAAGGCCTTGGGCGCGATCAGCAGCGTGGTGTCTAGTTTGTCTGGGTCGGCCGCGGCCAAGTATTGCAACTCTTCGCGCAGCATGGCTAGCAAATCAGCGGGTTGGGACGAGGCGCAGACGCGGTAGCGAATCATGTCTTTAACAACCACCGCTTTGGCGAAGGGGCACAGGTTCAGGCCCACCACGGCTTCTAGCAGCCACTTCTTCGTATCCTCGATGGCAATTTTTTCGACGTCACTCATTGGGCGTGTGATGCGGTCAAGCGTGCGTGTTCACGAGTGGCGAAACGGTCGGTCATGCCAGCCAAGTAATCGGCCACGGCGCGCGACATATCGCTTCGCTGGGCATAGGCAGCGGGCATCTCTTGGGGCGTGGCCAAGTAAACCGAGAACAGTTCTTGCACCATAGCGCGGGCGCCGTCGGTGGTTTGCATGACCTGCGGGTGGCGGTACAAATTGCGAAACAAGAAAGACTTGAGGGCTTTCGATTCCTCATACATCGCGGCGCTGAACTGAACGAGTGGAGGGCACTGGCGGGCTTCGTCTGAACTGGTTGGTGCGTATTTTTCAAGAGCGGCGCGTGTGGCGGTAATTACGTCGTAGACCTGATCGCTCAGCATTCGGCGAATCGTCTCAAACAACACGCGGCGGCCTTGCAGGCTCGGATACTCAACCAAGGTTTGCGCGTGGTAGCGGGCAAACAAAGACACTTCTTGCAGCTGCTCGAGCGTGAGCAAACCGGAGCGTACGCCGTCGTCAATGTCATGGGCGTTGTAAGCGATGGCGTCGGCCAGGTTGCACAGCTGCGCCTCTAAACTAGGTTGTGTGCCGTTTAAAAAACGGGCGGCCACGCCACCGGGTTCCTGCGCGTTGATGAGTTCTGCATTGCGGCGAGCGCAGTGTTTCAAGATGCCTTCGCGGGTTTCAAAGCTCAGGTTGAGGCCGTTGAACTCAGGATAGCTTTCTTCCAGCTCGTCCACTACACGAAGGCTTTGCAGGTTGTGCTCGAATCCGCCATACGGGGCCATGCACTCGTTGAGCGCGTCTTGACCCGCATGGCCAAACGGCGTGTGACCCAGGTCGTGGGCTAAGGCAATCGCTTCCACCAAGTCTTCGTTAAGGCCCAAAGAACGGGCGATGGATCGGCCCAGCTGCGCTACTTCCAGCGAGTGCGTCATGCGTGTGCGAAACAAGTCGCCTTCATGGTTCAAAAAAACCTGGGTTTTGTAGACCAGCCGGCGAAACGCCGTGCAGTGAATGATGCGGTCACGGTCGCGCTGAAATTCGGTACGCGTGGGGGCCGGACTCTGAAAAAACCGCCTCCCACGTGAGAGGGCCGGATCACAAGCGAATGGGGCTAGCATCACGCCGAGCAACAACGCTCAATCACTTGACGAACTACGCTTAAGTCTGCCCCACGAACACATGCCTTACCAGGACCATCGATCAGAATAAATCGAATTTCACCCGCTTCTGCTTTTTTATCGACTTGCATCAGTTCAAGGTATTTACCCGCATTGTCTTTCTCATCCAACACAGGCGCCTGTATGGGCAAGCCCG
>QYPA01000067.1 GCA_007279715.1 Comamonadaceae bacterium
ACCCAGTTGCAAGCGCCCTTGCAAGCTATTTTTAATGGTGCGGCTTTCACGGCGATCCTTAGTGAGTGTGTCGCTATCCACAAACGAGTACTAAAGGGACGCGTCTGGGTGGCCTTGCACATGCACGCGGGAGACGGCAATGTGCACACCAATATTCCCGTCAATAGCGATGATTACGAGATGTTGCAAACGGCCCATGGGGCGGTTAAACGCATCATGGGATTGGCCCGTGGATTGGGTGGGGTGATTTCAGGTGAGCACGGCATTGGTATCACCAAATTGGAATTTTTAACCGACGCAGAGTTACAACCCTTCGCTGATTACAAAGCCAAAGTCGATCCCGAAGGCCACTTCAACAAAGGCAAGTTACTCCGTAAGACGGGAAAAGGCAGTGCGAACCTCGACGCCGACTTGACCAACGCTTACACGCCCTCGTTTGGTTTGATGGGGCACGAGTCGCTCATCATGCAACAAAGCGATATTGGAGCGATTGCCGACTCGGTCAAAGATTGTTTGCGCTGTGGGAAATGCAAGCCCGTCTGCGCTACGCATGTGCCCCGCGCCAATTTGCTCTACAGCCCTCGCAATAAAATTTTGGCAACCTCGTTGCTGATCGAAGCGTTTTTATACGAAGAGCAAACCCGTCGCGGAGTGTCGATCAAGCACTGGCAAGAGTTTGAAGATGTCGCCGACCACTGCACCTTGTGCCACAAATGCGAGAGTCCATGCCCGGTCAAAATTGACTTTGGTGATGTGACGATGCATATGCGCAATTTGTTGCGAAAAATGGGCAAAAAAACCTTCCGCCCAGGCAACGCGGTCGCCATGTTTTTCCTCAATGCAACCAACCCCGAGACCATTAAATTCATGCGGGGCGCCATGGTGGGTGTGGGTTTCAAAGCCCAGCGCTTGGCCAACGACCTGTTGCGGGTGCTTGCCAAAAAGCAAACCGCCAAGCCGCCGGCGACGGTTGGAACTGCGCCCCTCAAGGTCCAAGTCATTCACTTCATTAACAAAAAAATGCCCGGCGGTTTACCTAAGAAAACGGCCCGCGCTTTGCTGGATATTGAAGATTCAGACTACGTTCCTATCATTCGAGATCCCCAAGCCACCACGTCGGAAACCGAAGCCGTCTTTTATTTTCCTGGCTGCGGCTCGGAGCGGCTTTTTAGCCAAGTCGGCTTGGCAACCCAAAGCATGCTGTGGCACGCCGGGGTTCAAACGGTTTTACCGCCGGGTTACTTGTGCTGCGGGTATCCGCAGCGCGGATCCGGTCAAGCCGATAAAGCCGAGAAAATAATCACCGACAACCGGGTACTCTTTCACCGCGTTGCTAACACGCTCAATTACTTGGACATTAAAACCGTCGTGGTGAGCTGCGGCACCTGTTATGACCAATTGCAGGGTTACGAATTCGACAAAATTTTTCCGGGTTGTCGTATTGTTGATATCCATGAGTACCTGCTTGAAAAAGGAATCACCTTGGTTCCTGATGGCGGTGCGGGGGAGGGCTATCTTTACCACGACCCTTGCCACAGCCCCATGAAACTTCAAGACCCGATGAAGACCGTCAAAGCCTTGGTTGGAGAAGCGGTGCTTAAAAACGACCGTTGCTGTGGCGAGTCTGGAACGCTGGGCGTCACCCGCCCTGATATTTCGACCCAAATTCGTTTCCGTAAGGAAGAAGAGTTGCGCAAGGGCGAGGCGGAGTTAGCCGTTTTGACTGCAGCCCAGGGAAGCACCCCACCCGCAGTGACCAAAATTCTGACCAGTTGCCCGAGTTGCCTGCAAGGCTTGAGCCGGTATGGCAATGACTTGAACAACGGGCTGTTGGAGGCCGACTACATCGTGGTTGAAATGGCGAGGAAAATACTTGGGCCCGCGTGGTTGGAAGACTACGTGCAAAAGGCCAATGCGGGCGGAATTGAGCGGGTATTGGTCTAGCAGGTTACAGTGAGGTTCAGCCAACCTCAAGCGCTGCATTTTTGCGACGAGAAAGTTAAAAAATCCTATGGCCGGTTTACAAAAAAATTCACCCACGCCCCAAGCCCTCACGGTGCACAGCCAATCGCGGGTACTTGAAATCAGTTTTTCTGATGGCGCAGCGTTTCGCATTCCCTTTGAGTTGATGCGTATTTACTCGCCTTCTGCAGAAGTCCAAGGCCACGGCCCAGGCCAAGAGGTGTTGCAAACAGGGAAACGATTGGTTGAGATCGCAGGGCTGGAGCCGATCGGGAATTACGCGGTCCAACCGGCGTTTTCCGACGGCCACGACACCGGTATTTTTTCTTGGGATTATTTGTATTTTCTAGGTTCTCAGGAAGAAGCGCTCTGGAAAGAGTACGCCCAGCGCTTAAGCACTGCGGGACGCGACCGCGACGCCCCCATGCCTATTCCTGAAGCGCAAGGCTGCGCTAGCCATTAAGAAGAACCATGACATCCACCCATTTTGGATTCCAATCGGTTAATGAAGCCGATAAGGCGCGACATGTTCGCAGCGTTTTTGATTCGGTCGCGCCCAAGTACGACTTGATGAACGATTTGATGTCAGGCGGCCTGCATCGCGTTTGGAAAGCCTATACCTTGGCAGTTGCCAACCTTCAGCCGGGTGACAAAGCCTTGGACATTGCCGGTGGAACCGGCGATTTGGCCCTGGCCTTCTCTAAAAAAGTCGGCAAAACCGGTCAGGTTGTTCACACCGATATCAACGAAGCCATGCTCAGTACGGGGCGCAACCGGCTGCTTGACTTTGGAAAAGTCCTTCCGACTGTCGTGTGTGACGCTGAAAAATTACCTTTCCCTAGCCAATATTTTGACTTGGTCAGCGTGGCTTTTGGGCTGCGCAATATGACGCACAAAGACATCGCGTTGGCTGAAATGAACCGGATCCTTAAGCCGGGAGGCAAGTTATTGGTGCTGGAGTTCTCTAAAGTCGCGCCTCCACTAGAAAAGCTGTACGACTGGTACTCCTTCAAGGTCTTGCCCCAATTGGGCAAATGGGTGGCCGGTGACGATGCCAGTTACCGCTATCTGGCGGAGTCGATTCGCATGCACCCAAGCCAGGAAGAGCTAAAAGCCATGATGCACAAAGGTGGATTTGGTCATGTGGATTACCACAACCTCACTGCAGGCATTGCGGCATTACATGTTGGAATCAAGTGTTGATAATAAATAGAGGCTTGTGAATTGCGTCACTGGCCGCATCTGAACCTTTGTATTTGCTTGAACTTTGGAAATATGACTATGAAATTATGGACCTTGGCTTTATCGCTTGCGATGGCGCTATTTAGTTTGCATGCCGATGCTGCTCGCTTGGGCGGCGGCCGCTCCTTTGGAAAGCAGTCTGGCAATGTGACGCAGCGTCAAGCTGCGCCAGCCACACCTGCGCAAGGTGCCAATGCTGCCAACAAACCCGCTGCTGCGCCTGCGGCTGCCCCAGTGGCACCCAAACGTCCATGGGGCGCGATGTTGGGAGGACTTGCCGCTGGTTTGGGCTTGGCTTGGTTAGCCCACTCTTTGGGTATGGGTGAAGGCATGGGGCAGTTCTTGATGTACGCGCTGTTGGCGATGGCCGCATTCATGGCCATTAGCTATTTCCTGCGTTCGCGCCGTCCTGCGGATGCCTCTCAAGGGCCATTGGCATTCCAAGGCGCAGGTAACGTTCCTGTTTCCAATTCGCAAACCTACCGCCCTGAAAATGTGGGCAATGATGCGTCCGCGCGGCCGTGGGAACAACAAGCCACTGCATTCGATAGTTCTGCTCCCAGTACAAATTCCTCGGGTTCAATGATCGGTTCTGCGCTGTCGGGATCGCAGGCTTGGGGAATTCCTCAAGGGTTTGATACGGATGGCTTCCTCAAAGCAGCTAAAGCCAATTTCATTACTTTACAGGCGGCTTGGGATAAATCGGACGTGAGTAGCTTGCGCTCCATGATGACCGACACCATGCTGCTTGAAATTAAAAGCCAACTCAGTGAGCGTGAGGCCCATGCAGGTGCTGCTGTGAACCACACAGAAGTTGTCATGATCGAAGCCCATCTCTTGGGCATTGAAGAAACGACCGATGAATACCTCGCCAGTGTGGAATTCTCCGGAATGATTCGTGAAGACGCCTCTGCCGGTCCGAGCCCGTTCCGAGAAGTCTGGAATATGACCAAACCCATCTCGGGCGGGGGCTGGTTGGTCGCAGGCGTACAGGCATTGCAATAAAAGCATAGGCCAGTGGTTTAAGCGCCAAGTGGGGTTTCGCAGCCCCATATCGGGAATAATGGGGACTATGGCAACACTGTCCCCAATTTCTATGCTGGAATCGTTTTTTAAAGACGGGGCCGAACGCTTCACGCCCCCACCTTGGGCCGTTGAAGAATCACACCGCCGCATCGTTTTGCTGCTCAACCATATCTTGATGCAAGAGCCCCAAGCCAGAGAGCGCTTGGTGCGCCAAAAAGGCCGCAAGCTGTTAGCGCAGTGGCAAAACTTCAGTTTCAAAGTCATGGTGACGCCCGCAGGATTGTTGGACCTTGCGCCAAGCCAAGTGCCCGTCGATTTAACCTTGACCGTTTCTGAGTCTTCGCCTTGGGTCCTAGCGCAAGGGCTCTTTAAAGGCGAAAAACCCGCTGTGCGGATTGAGGGCGATGTTCAATTGGCCGCAGAAGTCAATTGGTTGGCCGACCATGTGCGTTGGGACATTGAAGAAGATATTTCTCGTATCGTGGGCGATGCGCCAGCGCACATGTTGGTACAGGCTTGCCGCAACATGCTTTCTGCTTTGAAGAATTTTGTCATGCAAAAAAGCCCACCCACAACCCCCGCGAGTCCGTCAGAAAGCGCTGCATGACACGCATGTTCAGGGGCGTTTTTATCGTCTGGGTTCTTCTTCGCTATGGGCTGGACGTCTTGCTTCTTGAAAGTGTGAACCACTCGGGGTTGCGTCTTTTATCCAAGTTGGTGTCGGTGGGTCGAACTTTAAAAGCACCGCGCGGCCAACGCATTCGTGAAGCTCTCGAACAATTGGGCCCTATTTTTGTGAAGTTAGGCCAAGTGCTTTCCACGCGACGCGACCTGTTGCCTTTGGACATCGCTGACGAGTTGGCCAAACTGCAAGACCGGGTTCCGCCCTTTTCTTCCGATATCGCCGTGGCTGCTGTGGAGCGCGCTTTAGGTAAACCCATTGATCAGATTTTCGTGTCCTTTGATCGAGCCCCCATCGCCAGTGCGTCGATCGCCCAAGTGCACTTTGCGGTGCTGCGCGATCGCAACGGGTTGCAGCGGGAGGTCGCAGTGAAGGTGTTGCGCCCTGACATGCTTTCGGCGATTGACAAAGACTTAAGTTTGATGCGTTGGATGGCCCGCTGGCTTGAGCGGCTGTCTGCTGATGGCCGACGGCTCAAACCCCGCGAAGTCGTTGCCGAATTTGATAAGTATTTGCACGACGAGCTCGACTTGGTGCGCGAGGCTTCTAGCGCTGCCCAGCTGCGTCGCAATATGGAAGGTTTGAATTTGGTACTTATTCCGGAAATGCTGTGGGATTACTGCACGACCAATGTGTTGGTGATGGAGCGCATGCATGGGGTGCCGATCAGCCAGGTGGACCGTTTGCGAGCTGCAGGGGTTGATATTTCAAAGCTGGCCCGCGATGGGGTGACCTTGTTTTTCACCCAAGTGTTTAGAGACGGATTTTTCCACGCCGATATGCATCCGGGCAATATTCAAGTGAGTCTGGATCCTCAAACCTTTGGGCGTTATATCTCCTTGGATTTCGGCATTGTTGGTACGTTGACTTCGGTGGATAAAGAGTATTTGGCCCAAAACTTTGTTGCTTTTTTTCGCCGAGATTACAAACGCGTCGCTGAACTGCATATTGAGTCCGGTTGGGTGCCGGCGGCGACCCGTGTGGATGAATTGGAAGCCGCTGTGCGTGCGGTGTGTGAGCCGTATTTTGATCGCCCATTGAAAGAAATTTCACTGGGGCTCGTGTTACTTCGGTTATTTCAAACCTCGCGGCGTTTCCAAGTGGAAATTCAGCCGCAGTTGGTGTTGCTCCAAAAAACGCTGCTTAACGTCGAAGGGCTTGGCCGCCAACTGGACCCCGAACTCGACCTCTGGGCGACTGCGAAGCCCTTTTTAGAACAATGGATGCTGAAACAAGTGGGGCCCCAAAGGCTGTGGTCTGAGCTGAAAGCCCAGGCGCCACGTTACGCCAAACTTCTGCCTGAATTGCCCCTGCTTATTCATGCTTATTTGAAAGGCGGAGGGTCTGATTTACAGACCAAAGAATTGCTAGCCAAGCTACTGGCCGAGCAGCAAAAAACCAACCGGGTGCTACGCGCAGTGATTTACACGGCCGTCGGTTTTGCAATTGGGGTGCTCCTGACCCAGTTGCTTTTGCCAACGCATTACTTCTAGTTTGGGGCTGCAACTTATAATCGCAGGCTTTGCCATCTGACCCTTAGGGATTCTTTAGCCATGCCCATATACGCCTACAAATGTGAGTCCTGCGGATTCGCCAAAGACGTGTTGCAGAAAATCTCCGACCCCCACCTTTCGGACTGCCCGCAATGCGGGAAAGCCGCGTTTCAAAAGCAAGTTACTGCGGCGGGTTTTCAACTCAAGGGCTCAGGCTGGTACGTCACAGATTTTCGCGGTGGTGACACTGCAAAAGCGCCCGCAGCTGGAGCAGTCGCTGGCGCTGGCGCTGAAGCAAGCACCACGCCCGCTACCTCGGATTCGTCTGCTGCTAGCGCAAGTTCTTCCGATTCAAGCGCAAGCGTTGCGGCAAGTCCTGCGCCTGCTGCTGCTGCGGCTGCGTCTACTCCTGTGAGCGTGCCCTCGGCGAGCACCTCACCAAGCCCTTAGTTTGCCTCCTGATATTCCAAAGACTGGACTGAACGTGCCTATCAAAAAATACCTCCTCACTGGCCTCATGGTTTGGTTGCCTTTGGCAATCACAATCTGGGTTTTGCTGTGGTTGGTGGGAATTTTGGATGGCCTCTTTGGCAGCCTGTTGTCGGCGCTGGCAGCGGTAAGCTCGGACGCTGCTGGCGTGTCGATCGCGCGTTTACAGCATATTCCAGGTTTGGGCGTGGTGTTGGTTTTGGGCTTTATGTTGCTGACGGGCGCCTTGGTGTCCAACGTAGCGGGGCGCTGGTGGCTCAAACAATGGGACCGGATGTTTACCAATATTCCGTTCGTCCGGTCGATCTACAACGGCGTCAAAAAAGTCTCTGACACCTTGTTCTCCAGTAACGGAAATGCATTTCGAACCGCCCTGTTGGTGCAATTTCCTTACCCAGGTGCTTGGACCATCGCCTTTCAAACCGGTGTGCCCACCGGTGAAGTGGCCGATCACCTCCAAGGTGAGTTGGTCAGTGTGTATGTGCCCACGACACCCAACCCCACCGGCGGCTATTTCCTGATGCTGCCCCGCTCCGAAGTGATCGAACTTGATATGAGCGTGGACGAAGCCCTCACCTACGTGATTTCCATGGGATCCGTGCCTCCTTCGGTCCTACCGCAGACAGCCACTGCGTCGTCTGTGAACTCCCTTCCTACCCCTTAACTGATGGCCCACCAGGGCAACTGAAAGAGCAAGCTATGGCAATGCGTTCCCACTACTGCGGTCTTGTGACCGAAGCCCTCATGGGCCAAACCGTTTCCTTGTGTGGTTGGGTTAACCGCCGCCGAGACCATGGCGGCGTTATTTTTGTGGACGTCCGTGACCGCGAAGGCTATGTCCAGGTGGTTTGTGACCCCGACCGTGCAGACATGTTTAAGACCGCTGAAGGTTTGCGCAATGAGTTTTGTGTGCAGATCAAAGGCTTGGTGCGCGCTCGCCCAGACGGCACCG
>QYPA01000140.1 GCA_007279715.1 Comamonadaceae bacterium
CAGGTCCACCATGTATTTGAAATACTCCACATGGCCGCCTTGGTAGGAACTGATCGCAATCCCCTGCACATCTTCTTGGAGCGCAGCGGTTACCACCTCTTCGACGCTGCGGTTGTGCCCAAGGTGAATCACTTCAGCTCCCATGCCTTGCAAGATACGACGCATGATGTTGATGGCGGCGTCGTGCCCATCAAACAAGCTGGCTGCGGTCACAAAACGTACTTTGTGGGTGGGCCGGTAATTGGCTAAAGCGGTGTATTCAGCAGCAAGATTCGTCATAGGACAAGGCTCTCAAAAGACAGTAGAAAACGCAAAAGACTTTACGTTTACGTAAACGTCAACTGTAAACGATTTTTGCAGTTGGTCATAATGCGGCGTACCCCTTACGCTCCTATGACTTTTCTCGCTCTCGACATTGGAAATACCCGGCTCAAATGGGCTTTGTATGCAACGCCTGCGCCTGGCTCGCCGCTTTTAGCCCAAGGGGCTGAGTTTTTAGAAAATATTGACAAACTCGCTGATGGTTCTTGGAGTACCTTGCCCCAACCTCAATTTGTCTTGGGTTGTGTTGTCGCCGGCGACGCCGTCAAGCGGCGGGTTCAAGAACAAATGGAATTGTGGGATGTCACCCCGCAGTGGGTGGTTGCCAGCGAATCGGAGGCTGGTTTAAGCAACGGTTATGACCACCCCACGCGTTTAGGCGCCGACCGCTGGGTTGCCATGGTGGGCGCATACCACCGCATGCTGTCCCAAGGATTGCCTCGTCCTATGGTGGTGGTGATGGTTGGAACAGCTGTAACAGTTGAGGCCATTGATCCCAGTGGGAAATTCTTAGGGGGGCTGATTCTGCCGGGGCACGGCATCATGTTGCGTGCGCTGGAGTCTGGGACAGCTGGCCTGCATGTTCCTACGGGCGAAGTTCGCCCCTTTCCCACCAATACCAGCGACGCATTGACAAGCGGCGGCACATTTGCGATTGCCGGTGCTGTTGAATGCATGGTCCAGCACGTCAGAAGTCAATGCCATGCAGAACCCCTATGCGTGATGACCGGGGGAGCCGCTTGGAAGATGGCACCCAGCATGACGCGGCCCTTTGAGTTAGTTGACAACCTGATTTTTGATGGCTTGCTGCAGATGGCCTCCCGGCGTTTTAGTTTGGACTAGCCAACCACGCTTCTGCCAATCGGGCCCAATACGTGGCGCCCAAAGGGATGAGGTCGTCATTAAAGTCATAACTGGGGTTGTGCAACATACAAGGGCCACCACCATGGCCCATTTCGCGGTGGGCCCCATCTCCATTGGCAATAAAGCTATAGCAACCCGGTTTGGCCTGCAACATATAAGAAAAGTCTTCCGCTCCCATGGTCGGTTCCTGCTCACCGACATTGGACGCTCCCACAATACTTGCCATCACCCCACGCGCAAAATCTGCCTCATGGGCTGCGTTGATGGTGGGCGGGTAGTTACGAACAAATTCAAACTCGCACTGAGCGCCAAATGCTGCGGCGGTGTGTTGCGCCATTTCGCGCATTCTTTGTTCAATCATGTCGAGCACCTCGATAGTGAAAGTTCGCACCGTGCCTTGCAACTCGCAACTGTCAGGAATCACGTTGGTCGCCTCGCCTGCGCGAATCATCGTCACTGAAATAACGCCGGCGTCCACCGGCTTTTTATTGCGGCTGATGATGGTTTGAAACGCTTGCACCATTTGGCAGGCTACAGGCACGGGGTCAATGGCGTTGTGTGGCAAGGCAGCGTGGCCCCCTTTGCCGCGCACGGTGATTTTGAATTCATTACTCGACGCCATCACAGGCCCAGCACTGACTGCGAATTTCCCTACGGATGCGCCTGGCCAGTTGTGCATGCCAAATACAGCCTGAACTGGGAACTTCTCAAACAAGCCTTCTTTGATCATTTCACGGGCACCGCCGCCGCCTTCTTCAGCGGGCTGAAACACCAAGTAAACCGTGCCGTCAAAGTTGCGGTTGTTAGAAAAATAGTGTGCTGCGGCCAATAGCATGGCGGTGTGGCCATCGTGGCCGCAGGCGTGCATTTTTCCGGGGTGCTGACTGGCATGGGCAAAGGTATTAAATTCCTGCATCGGCAATGCGTCCATGTCAGCACGCAATACGATCGCTCGGTCTGAGCTTCCCGCTTTCACGATGCCAACAATGCCCGTGGTGCCCAAGCCTCGGTGAATAGGAATTCCCCATTCGCTTAACTTGGCCGCCACAACGTCCGCGGTTCTTACTTCTTGAAAACACAACTCGGGGTGGGCGTGCAAATCGCGGCGAATGGTGGCCATAGACGCAGCGTTTGTTACGATAGATTCAATCAGGTGCATGTCGAATTCCCCAAATCAGCCATAAAACCTGTATTGTGCCGATGATCGGCTTGTTCACTTTGTCACTATGTCAAAAACTCTGATCCCATCAACCGCTCCCGCCCTAAAGCTCGACACACACTTCGTGCGAGGTGCTTGCCCCCATGACTGCCCAGATACATGCGCCTTGGTCACCACGGTGCAAGAGGGTGTTGCTATCAAGGTTCACGGCAATCCCAAGCACCCCGCAACCGATGGCGTACTGTGCACCAAGGTATCGCGCTACACAGAGCGCACTTACCACCCCGAACGAATTTTGCAACCCCTTCGCCGCACCGGCCCTAAAGGTTCAGGCCAATTTGAAGCCGTCTCTTGGGAGCTCGCTTTAACCACCATCGCCGATCGCTTGAAATCAATTGCCAACCGCGGCCCAGGCACATCACAGGCCATTCTTCCCTACAGCTACGCAGGAACCATGGGCTTGGTTCAAGGCGAATCCATGGCCTCACGTTTCTTCAACCGATTGGGCGCTTCGCAGCTTGAGCGCACCATTTGTGCCTCCGCCGGCGGCGAAGGCTTGATTTACACCCTAGGCGCCAAAGTGGGGATGCGGGTAGAGTTTTTTGCCGAGTCCAAACTTATTTTGATCTGGGGTAGCAATGCGATTGGCAGCAACCTCCATTTTTGGCGTCATGTTCAAACAGCCAAGCGCAATGGTGCCAAGGTGGTGTGCATTGATCCGCGCAGGACGGAAACGGCAGAAAAGTGCCATGAGCATATTGCACTGCGACCTGGAACCGACAGCGCATTGGCCTTTGCATTAATGCACCAATTGATCGCAGCCGACTGCCTAGACCACGATTACATTGAGAAGCACACCTTAGGCTGGGACGCACTGCGCTTACGGGCTTTAGAGTGGCATCCTGAACGTGCGGCTGAGGTGTGTGGCATCCCTGTTTCGCAAATCACAGATCTCGCCCGTGATTATGGAGACGCCATGCGCCAGGGTGAGCCTGCTGCGATTCGCTTGAACTACGGAATGCAGCGTGTGCGTGGAGGGGCCAATGCGGTGCGCGCTATTGCTTGCTTACCAGCTCTCATTGGCGCATGGAAGCACCGCGCTGGCGGCCTGTTGCTTTCGTCCTCCAATACCCACGTCTTCGATCGTTCCGCGCTGCACCGTCCCGATCTGCGACCCGACGTTCCGTGCCGAACGATCAACATGAGCACGATTGGCGATGCTTTGTTAAAACCAGCAAGTAGTGACTATGGCCCAGCGATTGAGGCGCTCATTGTTTACAACAGCAATCCGGTGGCTGTTGCACCGGACTCCAGCAAAGTGGTGCAAGGGTTTGCGAGAGAGGACTTGTTTACGGTTGTCTTAGAGCATTTTCAAACCGATACCGCTGACTACGCTGACTTCATTCTTCCGGCCACCACGCAACTCGAACACTGGGACATCCACACCACCTATGGGCATACAGACATCGTGCTTAACCAACCGGTCATTGCGCCTTTGGGGCAAGCCAAGTCCAACACCGCTATTTTTCGTGCACTCGCCAAACATATGGGATTTACTGATACTTGCTTTGATGACGATGATGTGACTCTGTGTCGAGCTGCATTCGACTCCAGAGTGGATTTCGACTTCCTCTTGAATCAGGGGTTTGTCTCTTTACCCACCCCAGACGCTCCCTATGCAAACGGCAACTTTCCCACACCTTCTGGACGCTGTGAGTTTTTTAGCCCCCGCCTTGTCCAGCAGGGGCTTGATGGCTTGCCAGACTATGTACCCAATTTCGAACCGGCCAACTCGAACCACCATTTTCCTTTGGCAATGATTTCACCGCCTGCGCGCAATTTTTTGAATTCGAGTTTCGTGAACATTAAGAGTTTGCGCGACATTGAGGACGAGCCACACATTGAAATCAGTGAGGTCGATGCAGCACATCGTCATATTCAAACAGGCGATAGGGTTCGCGTTTTCAACGACAGAGGGCACTACCACTGCAAAGCAAAAGTGAGCCCAAGGGCGCGTCTTGGCGTAGTCAATGGCCTAGGCGTTTGGTGGCGCAAATTAGGCTTGAATGGTACCAATGTCAACGAGCTAACCAGTCAATCCTTGACCGACTTGGGCCATGCGCCTACGTTTTATGACTGCGCAGTTGAAGTCGAAAAATTCAGTTAGGTCTTCTAGCGCAAGTTCAATTGCGCGTGCTTTGTGGTTTTGCAAAATTCAACAAACGCGCGGCTATCAAAGTCTCCGCTAAAAAGCATGCAAGGGCCAACAGGAAGCAAACGATCCCCGCTAAGAAAGCCACAATAGATAAGCGCAGGCCCGTGAAATCGACTGTCTCACCAAGAAATAAGACAATGATGGTGATGCCGATACAGAACGCGCACAGCGTCAGCAAGGCAATGCTGGTATTGGCGAGCAAGCCACGATTGCGAAGGACAGAGAGTTCTTTATAAGCCTTCGCATTGTCTTGAGGCCTCGTGTGGTTTTCAATCCGCTCTTCAAGCAATCGGGCCCGGTCAATGATGCGAGCCAAGCGGTTGGCTACCGCGCCAATCATTCCAGCCACCGCGGTGAGTAAAAAGACGGGTGCCACAGACAATGCAATCCCATGGGATACCGTATCTGGATCGAGCGGAAAAGCCATACAAAATCCTTTGAGACAAAGCAAAACGCCAACTCTAAAGTTGGCGTTTTGTAACTGCGATTTCCGCCAGTTGTTTGGTTGCGCGAGTAGGATTTGAACCTACGACCTTTGGGTTATGAGCCCAACGAGCTACCAGGCTGCTCCATCGCGCGGTAAGTTTGTATTGTAGTCTTATTCAGCCGCTTCTGCTGCATTAACTTCAGTTGATTCTTCACGATCAACCAATTCAACTAATGCCATCGGTGCGTTATCGCCCACACGAAATCCCATTTTCAATATGCGGGTGTAGCCACCTGGACGGGCTTTAAAACGTGGACCTAACACATCGAATAATTTAGTAACGCTATCGCGATCACGCAAACGGTCAAAAGCCAAACGACGATTAGCAACAGTGGCTTCTTTGGCGAGGGTGATCATGGGCTCAACCACGCGACGCAATTCTTTGGCCTTGGGCACTGTAGTTTTAATAGCTTCGTGGGCGATGAGTGAATTCATCATATTGCGCAGCATCGCTAAACGGTGCGATGTTGTGCGATTGAGTTTGCGTAGTCCGTGTCCGTGGCGCATGGTAGATTTCCTTTAATAATAAACAAGCAGCCGTATCAGGTACTGCTCGTGGCGCGGAACCCAAAGGGCTCCTTACAGATGCACTAATGCTTAGTGCTTTTCGAGAGCGGCTGGTGGCCAGCTTTCTAATTTCATTCCCAAGGTTAAACCACGGGAGGCCAAGACTTCCTTGATCTCATTCAATGATTTACGTCCCAAATTAGCCGTTTTCAACAACTCATTTTCAGTGCGTTGAATCAAGTCGCCAATGTAGTAAATGTTTTCTGCTTTGAGGCAGTTGGCAGAACGAACTGTGAGTTCCAACTCGTCCACTGGGCGCAACAAAATAGGATCAAACTTGGTCTCACGTCCGGCGGCTGGCGCTCCAAAGCCGGCGAGCTCGTTGCCTTCGAGCTGTGCAAACACAGCCAACTGCTCAACCAAGATGCGAGCAGAAGCGCGAACTGCGTCTTCAGCGGTAATTGCACCATTGGTTTCAATTTCAACGACCAATTTATCCAGATCCGTACGCTGTTCCACACGAGCGCTCTCGACCACATAGCTCACCCGCTTCACAGGGGAGAACGATGCGTCCAAAATCATGCGGCCGATGGACTTGGTAGGCTCATCGCCATGGCGGCGCATTGAACCGGGCACATAACCACGGCCTTTTTCTACCTTGATTTGCATGTCGAGTTTGCCGCCATGAGACAAGTGAGCTATCACGTGGTCTGGGTTGACAATTTCAACGTCATGGGGCGTTTGAATATCCGCAGCCGTGACAACACCTTCAGCGTCTTTACGCAGGCTTAAGGTCACTTCGTCACGGTTGTGAAGCTTGAACACCACGCCTTTGAGGTTCAACAAAATGTTGACCACGTCCTCTTGAATACCGTCGATAGACGAATACTCATGGAGCACACCCGCAATAGTGACTTCAGTTGCGGCGTAGCCTGGCATGGATGACAACAACACCCGACGCAATGCGTTCCCAAGGGTGTGGCCGTAACCGCGCTCAAATGGCTCGAGAGCCACTTTGCCACGGTTCAAACCGATTTGTTCAACGCTGATGGTTTTAGGTTTTAGTCGATTACTTTGCATTCAGACTTCCTCTCAATACCCCCGACTCGTTACGTCGGTA
>QYPA01000114.1 GCA_007279715.1 Comamonadaceae bacterium
GCTCAACCCTGTGTTTACCATAGGCGAGCAAATTTCGGAAGTTTTACAAACCAAAATGGGCATGCCGTTAAAGCAAGCCCACGCTGCGGCGGTGCAGTTGCTGTCAGACACCGGAATCGACGAGCCCGAGCGACGCGCGCATTCTTATCCGCACCAACTCTCAGGAGGGCAGCGACAACGCGCCATGATTGCCATGGCCTTGGCCTGCCGCCCTAAGCTCTTATTGGCCGATGAGCCGACGACTGCGTTGGACGTGACGGTGCGTAAACAAATTTTGGATTTGCTGGGAGCGCTTCAAACGCGGTATGAAATGGCCGTGCTTTTGATTACCCATGATCTCAATTTGGTTCGCCAGTTTGCCGACCATGTCGCCATCATGCAAATCGGCGTTTTGGTGGAGCAAGGCCCTGTTCAAACGATTTTCAGTGCGCCAAAACATGCGTACACCCAAAAATTACTATCCAGCGCCCCGGTACGCTGCGTGGTGGATACCAACCGATCGGCAAACACCGCCATCGCCGTCGACCAATTGAAGGTCACTTACCCGGTGGCGGGAAAAGGGTGGCGGTCGTGGTTTCGTAAAAATCTTTTTGTGGGGGTTGAAAGCGCCAGTTTTTCGCTTGGCGAGGGGCAAACGCTGGGTATTGTGGGCGAGTCTGGGTCCGGAAAGACGTCTCTAGCTCTGGCCGTTTTAGGCTTAACGCCTTTTTCGGGAAAGGTGTCTATTTTTGGGCAATCTTTTGGCGTGTCCCATCGGCAAGACCGCGCTTTGCGCAAAGAAATTCAAGTGGTTTTTCAAGATCCTTATGCGTCGCTTTCGCCTCGCATGACGGTGCAAGACATCGTTGGCGAGGGTTTGCGGCTGCACCAATCTCAGCTGAGCGAGCAGGAAATGCAAGTTAAGCTGATTTCCGTTTTAGAGGAAGTGGGCTTGTCTGACAAGCAGTTTCCTGGCCTATTACAGCGCTACCCCCACCAGTTTTCAGGGGGACAACGCCAGCGTTTGGCGATTGCGCGGGCTTTGGTGGTCGGGCCGCGGTTGCTTGTCTTGGATGAGCCGACCAGCGCCTTGGATATCAGCCTGGCGCAGCAAGTCTTGGCCTTGATGGCCCAGTTGCAAAGGGATCGGGGCCTAAGCTATGTTTTGATTACCCACGATATCGCGGTGATCCGAGCGATGGCCCACCAGGTGATGGTTCTGAAAAATGGCACGGTGGTCGAAATGGGTGAACTCGCCGAGGTTCTTGACCATCCACAGCATCCTTATACCCAAACCTTGCTTGCCGCTTCGCTATAAATCCTTAAAAATCATGGCTCTACTGCTGTTTTTGCAGTACAATCAAAGCTTCACGACCAAACGGGCGGGTTTTTACCGCCCGTTTTTTTTGGTCGATTGTTTTTCGATGTTGCGGAAAGTTTTTGTAGCATCTTTTGTTTAAAGCGGAACTTCGTAGCGTGGCATTGCAAGAAATCGTAGCGCAAATCGTCTCCGGCCTGGGCTATGACTTGGTCGAGATTGAGCGTTCAGCGGGCGGTTTGCTTCGCATCACGATTGATTTGCCTTGGGTGAAGGCCGCCGAGGGGCAAGAGCAGATTGAGCAGTTTGTGAATGTGGAAGATTGTGAAAAAGTCACGCGCCAGTTGCAATTTGCTCTCGAAGTCGATGCCATTGAGTACCGCCGGTTGGAGGTGTCTTCACCGGGCATTGACCGACCGCTTCGCCATGTGGCGGATTTTGAGCGGTTTGTCGGGCAGATGGTTGATGTGAATTTGAAGGCAGCTATTGGCGCCGCAGCGACAGGGCTCGTGAGCGCGACCCGAAAGAAGTTTCGGGGAACGCTAGAGCGCACGGTGGATGCGCAGGGTGTGGTGGGTTGGCAAATCGTTTGGAGCGACGCGCCACCGGTCAAGCCAGGCCAACGGGTGAGCAAGAAGCGGGTTTTGCCGCCCTTGCAAGCTTTGGGTTTTACGTTGGATGAATTGCGCGAAGCGCGGTTAGCGCCGATTGTGAGTTTTAAGGGGCGACAAGGGTCGCCAGGTTTGGGTTCTCATGACCCAGATTCCATTTCGTAGTCATTGAATAGAGTGTTCAGGAGAGTCAAGGCATGAATCGCGAATTGTTAATGTTGGTGGAAGCTATTTCACGTGAAAAAAATGTAGAGCGTGACGTGGTGTTGGGCGCTGTTGAAGCTGCTTTGGCACAAGCCACAAAAAAACTGTATGCCGGTGATGTAGATATTCGTGTTGCGCTTGACCGTGACAGCGGCAACTACGAAACCTTCCGCCGTTGGCACGTCGTTCCCGATGAGGCCGGTTTGCAATTGCCTGACCAAGAAATTTTGCATTTCGAAGCCAAAGAGCAAATTGCAGACATTGAGGTGGACGAATACATTGAAGAAGCGATTGAATCGGTTCCCATTGGTCGTATCGGCGCCATGGCAGCCAAGCAAGTCATCCTGCAAAAAATTCGTGACGCTGAGCGTGAAATGCTGCTCAATGAATTCATGTCCCGGGGCGACAACATCTTTGTCGGTACCGTTAAGCGTATGGACAAAGGCGACATCATTGTTGAAAGCGGCCGCGTAGAAGGCAGACTGCGCCGCACAGAAATGATTCCCAAAGAAAATCTGCGCGTAGGCGACCGGGTTCGCGCGATGATCATGGAAGTCGATTTGACTCTGCGCGGAGCGCCGATTATTTTGTCGCGCTCAGCCCCTGAGTTCATGATTGAGTTGTTCCGCCAAGAAGTGCCTGAAATTGAGCAAGGCTTGCTGGAGATTAAATCTTGCGCCCGTGACCACGGTTCTCGCGCCAAGATTGCGGTACTTTCCCACGACAAGCGGGTCGACCCGATTGGAACCTGCGTTGGCGTGCGTGGTACCCGTGTCAACGGCGTGACCAATGAGCTCGCAGGTGAGCGCGTTGATATTGTTTTGTGGAGCGAAGACCCAGCCCAGTTTGTGATCGGCGCATTGGCCCCTGCCAACGTGTCTTCGATTGTTGTCGATGAAGAGCGCCACGGCATGGACGTGGTGGTTGACGAAGAAAACTTGGCCATTGCGATTGGCCGCGGCGGACAAAATGTGCGCCTGGCCTCGGAGCTGACCGGTTGGAAAATCAACATCATGGACGCTGCCGAGTCAGCCCAAAAAATTGCCGTTGAAACCGACTCCGGTCGCAAACTGTTCATGGAGAAATTGGATGTTGACGAAGAAATCGCTGACATCTTGATCGCAGAAGGTTTTACCAGCCTTGAAGAAGTGGCCTATGTCCCGCTGCAAGAAATGCTGGAAATTGAAAGCTTTGACGAAGATACGGTGAACGAGTTGCGTAACCGTGCGAAAGACGCGCTTTTAACCATGGAAATCGCCCACGAAGAAAATGTGGACGGGGTGTCGCAAGATCTTCGTGATTTGGGCGGACTCACTCCAGAACAAATTGGTAAATTAGCAGACAGCGGCGTTCACACCCGCGATGATCTTGCCGACCTTGCCACCGACGAACTTACGGAAATTACAGGCCAGTCTACGGATGAAGCCACGACCCTGATCATGAAGGCGCGCGAACATTGGTTTACCAATGACGCCGCTTCTCAAGAGTAATGGTCATGAAAGGTTACAAAATAAATGTCAAGTACGACCGTCGCCGAGTTTGCTAATGAGCTCAAGAAATCCACCGAAACTTTGTTGGATCAATTGAAGTCAGCAGGGGTTTCTAAAACGTCTGCTACCGATGTCTTAACGGATTCTGACAAGCACAGCTTGTTAAATTTTTTGCAAAGTAGCCACGGCACAGCCGGTGCGGAACGCAAAAAAATCACGTTAGTCAAAAAACAGACCACTGAAATCAAGCAGGCCGATGCTACGGGCAAGGCCCGCACCATTCAGGTTGAAGTACGTAAGAAGCGAACCTTCGTTCGCCGTGAAGACGGCTCCGATGCATCCGCTGACAGCATCGAACCCTCCGTGGTTGACATGCCAGCGGCTTCGGTAATTGACGATGCAGAACTGCTTCGCCGCGAAGAAGAAGCGCGTAAGCAGGCAGAGTTCCTGCGTCGCCAAGAAGAAGAGTTGACTGCAAGACGACAAGAACGCGAATCGCAAGAAGCCAGCGCCCGCGCTGCTGCGGAAAAAGCGGCAGCCAAAGCCCAAGAGGTTTTGGTAAAAAGCTCTGCGAAGAAGGCCAAAGCCAAAACCCCTGAAGAACTAGAAGCCCAAGCTGCAGCCGAGGCCTTGGTCATCGAGGCGGCAAAGCGCGCTCTTGAAGAAGTAAAAGCTGCCGCTGAAGTGGCGTCTCAAGCGGCTGCGAAAGAGGAAACCGCCCGCGCGGTTGATCTCGGTACTCGCCGGCGTAAAGCCGAAGACGAGGCCGCTGCGATTCGCTCGATGATGTCCACCCCTAACAAGGTTGTTACCGCTAAGAAGTCAGAAGTGGTCAAGCCTGTAGTGGACCCCAAAGCGGCCATCAAAGGTACGTTGCATAAACCGGCGGCTGGTTCTATTGTTGCCAAAGCGAAGCCTGGTGCAACCGGAGCGGCGGGCGCCCCGGGTGCGGGTAAAGAAGTCAAGTCGTCCAAGCTGTCTAGCAGCTGGGCGGGTGATCCTGCGAAAAAGAAAGAACTCAAAACCCGTGGCGACACAGGTGCCGGAGCCGGTCGTTCCACCAATTGGCGCAGCGGCCCGCGCGGCAAACGTGGCGGTGACCGCGATCGTGATGACCACGTGCAAGCAGCCCCAGTTGAAGCCCGTGTGATTGAAGTGCACGTTCCTGAAACCATCACCGTAGCCGAATTGGCTCACAAGATGGCGATCAAGGCGTCTGAGGTCATCAAGCAGTTGATGAAGCTCGGTCAGATGGTCACTATCAACCAGCCGTTAGACCAAGACACGGCCATGATTGTGGTTGAAGAGTTGGGTCACACCGCTGTGATTGCCGCCCTGGATGACCCAGAGGCATTCACCGATGATGACGTAACCCAAGCCCAATTTGAATCTGTGTCACGCGCCCCTGTGGTGACCGTGATGGGCCACGTTGACCACGGAAAAACGTCGCTGCTCGATTACATTCGCCGTGCGAAAGTCGCATCGGGCGAGGCTGGTGGAATTACGCAGCACATTGGTGCCTATCATGTGGAAACTCCACGCGGAATGATTTCATTCTTGGATACTCCGGGACACGAAGCGTTTACCGCGATGCGTGCCCGTGGTGCCAAAGCCACTGA
>QYPA01000163.1 GCA_007279715.1 Comamonadaceae bacterium
AGAATCACGACCAAACCACCGATCAGGGTCCACCGGTCGGGTGCGGCGCCCCACACCACCCAATCGATAGCCACAGCCCAGACCAAAGCGGTGTATTCCAAGGGAGCGACGTTGGCGGTTTTTCCATGAGCAAATGCGTAGGTCATTGCAACAGTGCCTAAAAACCCCGTCACACCCAAAATCACGATCAACAAGAAATGTTCTGTTTGAAGCGGTTGCCAGTCGCCAATCGCAAGCAGGCTTGCGCCTAAAGACATCAAAGCAATCGTCCAAAACACAATACTGGCGTTGGATTCGCTGCGGCCCAATAGTCGCGCTGTTATCACGGTTAAACCGTAACAAATCGCTGATCCTAAAATTGCCAGCGCCCCCCAAGATTGCCAGAGCGAATCGACATTGCTCCCCGGGCGCATCGCAATGAGCACGCCTAAGAGACCGAGCCCGATAGCGACCCAGTGCGCCGGACTGGCGTGCTCTTTTAAAAGCGGAACGGCCAAAGCCGTCACCAAAAGCGGAGAAATAAAGAAGATGGTGTAGGCCTGCGCGAGCGCCAAGTGGGTAATGCCACAGGTAAAAAGCCAAAGCGTGGCGACATTGAGAACGCAGCGCAAAAAGTGCAAGCGCCATTGCACTTGAAACAATTGCGCAACCGGAACCCTCCACGCGGTATAGACCACAACCATCGGCAGCGCCGCCAAACCACGCAAAGCGGCCACTTGCATTGCCGGATAAAAAGCCGACAGAGTTTTCAGCGTGGCGTCCATGAACGAGAAAAAAGCCACGCCTGCGAGCATGGCGATGGCGCTTCGCCATGGCGCAGACAGGTGCATTGCCCCCAAAGATCGCAACCCCATGCTTTGCTTAACGCGCTTCTTGAATCACTGCCGGATCAAACGCTTTTCTACTGAAGACTTCGCGAAGCAGGGGCTCAAAATATTCCAGGGGTTTGCTGGAATAGTCCGGGTCAAAAGCGGCTTGGTCATAGCAGGCGCAAAAATGATGGCATGAGGCAAACCACAGGTGGTCTTTGTAAACCAGGTAAGCATTCGGGTCTTTGCCAAAGTGGTGGGCGTAATACTCCATTTGAAACAGTCCGTGCATTTCAATCACCCATGTGACCTCAGCGCGAACATAAGGGCGAAGAATGGCCGCCGCCATTTGGGAGTGGTTTTCAGGCGCCAAACTATCGCCAATATCGTGGATCAATGCGCCGACCACCATATCCAAATCCGCGCCATCGGCCTCAGCCCGGGTTGCGCTTTGGAGTGAATGCTCGAGCCGACTGATTTGGTAGCCTTGCAAAGATGTTCCTAAACCACGCAGAGACGCCATGAGCCGGTCGGGCAACTCTCGGATGTATTGGTGTTCCAGTTGTTGTAAAAAAAGGTACTCCTCAGCATTTCCATCTTTCATCTGGGTAAAGGCGACGTTTTGCATTTTGAATTCAGGGTTGTGAAATTTTTATAGGGATTTATTTTTGCGAACGGTGATCAAAATCAAGATCGGCTTGTTCTCCGCGCGGGTCCATTTGAAGCACCGCTTGCGAGCTCGCATCCATCATCACGTAGTCCGCCCGGCGCACTGGTGGCGCTTGGCTGTGTTTTTGTTGGGAAGCAAATCTCCAAACCGCGCCAGCAAGCAAAGACAAGACAATGGAGAAAAACAACATCAAACCTTCAGGACCCATCAAGTCCATCAATCCTCCCGCCAAGGTCGGGCCCACCGTCGCGCCAATACCGTAAAGCAGCAACAAGCCGCCGGTCGTCTCCAGCACTTTGGAGGGTTCGATTAAATCGTTGGTGTGGGCGACACTTAGTCCGTAAACAGCGAACGACAAGCCGCCGTATAAAACCCCGAGAAAAATCAATAAATTTTCATATTCGCGGGCCAAATAAAATCCGATGCCAGCCAGCCCTGCGGTGACCACGCAAATCCAAAACAACAGCCATCGCCGGTCATACCGGTCTGATAAATGACCCACAGGCCATTGAAAGGCTGCGCCACTCAAAATGGTGACTGCCATGAAGGTCGCGGTGCGGCTGTCGCTAAATCCCACGCCCGTTCCAAACACGTAGCCCAAACTAAAAAATGTTCCGTTTAGCAGGCCAGAACCCAGCGCTGCAATGGCGCCGATCGGTGAAATAGTAAACAAGCGCACCAAACTCATGGATGGCGCGTTGGTGGGTTGCGGCTCGCGAATGGTGGTCAGCGTGGTCGGGATCAGGGCAAATGAAAACAGAATGGAGACCAAGGCAAATGGAACAAAGCCGTAGCGATCACTGGCCAAAATAAGCCACTGCCCGATCGCCGTGGAGACGCCGCTCACCGCCATATACGACGCAAACACCTTCCCACGGCTTTCGCTGCTAGCAACCACATTGAGCCAGCTTTCGATCACCATGTACAAGCCCACGATGCAAAGCCCCGTCACAAAACGCAGCACCCCCCAAAACCAGGGGTTGGTCCACAAGGCATGCAACACCGGTAAGGCAGAAGCCACCGAAGCCATCACCGCAAAGGCTCGGATATAACCGACCTTGCGAATTAATTTTGGACAAGTGTAGGTTCCATAGACAAAGCCGGCAAAGTAAGCCGACATGATGATTCCCGTGACAAGGGCGGAGTATTTGGCAGAACCGGCTTGCGCTCCAATCGCAACAGTGAGCAAAGCAACGCCCACAACAAGCATGCTTACCCCACTCAACAGCGAGGCCAAAGGCCACATCAATTTATTCACAGCATCATTCCCAGGGATAGTTTTGTCGCGGCGGTGATCCATCGTACAACCCGGATGGTGACATACATTTCTCACCGGATTGTTGAAGCGGAGCTGGCCAAGGCTGCGCGACGTCATTTTTAAATAGTCGCAAAATGTCAATACATAGTCGTATTTGATCGGTTGATTACTTTCGACCACAGCTAAAGTGCAAACTCGTTTGAAAGCCATTGATGACATTTTCAACACATGAATCCCAAGCCCGCATCGACCTCGCTGCTGCGTTTCGGTGGGCGGCGCGTTGGGATATGCATGAGTCCATTGCCAACCATTTCAGTGTGGCCGTGTCGCCCGATGGTCGGGAGTTTTTACTCAACCCCCAAGGCAGCCACTTTTCGTTGATCAAAGCCAGCGACTTGCTTTTACTCAACAGTGCCGATGCCGATGCCCAAAAAGCCGCCAACGCGCCGGACCCGACCGCGTGGCACTTGCATGCGGTATTGCACCAACAAGTGCCTCACGCCCGTTGCATCTTGCACACCCACATGCCCTATGCCCGGCCTTGTGTTGTTTGCAAGATTTTGAATTTTTGATGCTGGACCAAAACGCCTGCCGATTCCACCAGCGCATTGCCTACGACCGCGACTATGCCGGCATGGCTTTAGAGCCTTCAGAAGGCGAGCGGGTGGCGGGCTTGATGCAAGGCGGTAAAAGCGTGTTGTTCATGGCTAACCACGGCGTCTTGGTGGTCGGGCCGACGGTTGCACAGGCCTTGGATACCTTGTATTACTTAGAAAAAGCCGCCAAGCTCCAAGTCTTGGCACTTTCCACCGGCAGGCCCTTATCGCTGATTCCTGAAAATGTGGCAGCCCTGGCGTGTGCGCAATGGAACGACTATCCCACTGAATTTTCAGAGCTGCATTTCAAAGCCCTTAAACAGATCCTTGACCTTGAAGAAATGGACTATCAAAAATGAACCAAAACATCATCATTACCTGTGCACTCACTGGCGCTGGAGACACCGTTGATAAGCACCCAGCGATTCCAGTGACCCCCAAACAAATTGCGGCTGCTGCCGTCGAAGCCGCCCAAGCCGGTGCCACGGTGGTGCACTGCCATGTGCGCCACCCTGAGACGGGAAAATTCAGCCGCGACCCCGCGCTGTACCGCGAAGTGATGGATCGCATCCGCGATTCAGGCGTTGACATCATCGTGAATCTGACCGCTGGCATGGGTGGCGATCTTGAAATTGGCCCTGGTGAAACGCCAATGCAGTTTGGCCCTTCAACCGACCTGATCGGCCCTATGGCTCGCTTGATCCATGTCGAAGAACTGTTGCCTGAAATTTGTACCTTGGACTGTGGCACTTTGAATTTTGGCGATGGAAATACGATTTATGTCTCTACACCTGCCGCATTGCGCGCTGGCGCAAAACGCATTACCGAGCTGGGGGTCAAAGCCGAGTTAGAAATTTTTGATACTGGACACCTTTGGTTTGCCAAGCAAATGATCAAAGAAGGATTGTTGAAAGACCCGTTGTTTCAACTGTGTTTAGGAATCCCTTGGGGCGCTCCCGCAGACACCACCACCATGAAAGCCATGGCAGACAACTTGCCCGCCGATGCGGTGTGGTCAGGCTTTGGGATCGGTCGATCGCAAATGCCCATGGCGGCGCAGGCGATTCTTTTAGGCGGCAATGTGCGGGTGGGCCTTGAAGATAATTTGTGGCTCGATAAAGGTGTCCCTGCAAGCAACGGCTCTTTAACGCAAAGGGTGGTGGAGATCATCACCCGCATGGGCGCAACCCCGATGACCCCAGCCCAAGGGCGCGAAAAAATGGGCCTCAAAAAACGCGGTTAAGCCCTCTCTCCATTACTAAAAATTCAATATGACATTTATCACCGACATCAAAACTTTTGCTGCTTTGGGTAGTGGCGTCATCGGCAGCGGATGGGTGGCCCGCGCCTTGGCCAACGGGCTAGACGTGATCGCTTGGGACCCTGCGGCGGACGCTGAAGCGCAACTGCGGTCTCGCATTCAAAAAGCTTGGGGGGCTTTAGAAGCGCAGGGGCTCAAGCCCGGCGCATCACAATCGCGCCTGCGCTTTGTTGCGACGATTGAAGAGTGCGTTGCCAACGCTGACTTTATTCAAGAAAGTGCGCCTGAGCGCTTGGATTTGAAAATTGACTTGCACGCCAAAATCACTGCGGCTGCACGTCCCAATGTATTGATTGGCTCCTCGACATCGGGCTTGTTGCCCAGTGAGTTTTATGCCAAAGCGCAGCACCCCGAGCGCTGTGTGGTCGGCCACCCTTTCAACCCGGTGTACCTCTTGCCTTTGGTTGAAGTGGTGGGCGGCGTCAAAACCAGTCCCGATGCAGTGCAAGCGGCCATGCAGGTCTACCGCAGCTTAGGCATGCGGCCACTGCATGTTCGCAAAGAAGTTCCAGG
>QYPA01000074.1 GCA_007279715.1 Comamonadaceae bacterium
ATTCGGTTTATGGTTGAAACCGAGGGCTTAGACCTGTCTTGGGTGCAAAATGGCAAGGGACATTGCGATTTTTTAAAAGGAAGCACGTGAATTTTCTTTGGACTGTTTTGGATAGATCCCCCCGGCGATTGCTCGCTTTGATTAGCGTGGCGTGTGTCGGTTTGCTCGCCTTTGGGTTTTATTTGCAGCATGGGCTGGGCTTAGAGCCGTGCCCCATGTGCATCGTTCAGCGCTATGTCATAGTTTTGATTGCGGTGTTGGCGGCGGTTGCCAGTACGCAAAAAGCGCGAATCTTCCTGGTTAGTTCAAGCGCACTCTTGCTAGTGCTCAGCGGCTTGGGCGCCTTTGTCGCAGCCCGTCAAAGTTGGCTGCAGTGGTATCCGCCAGAGGTGGTGAGTTGCGGCCGTGATCTGTACGGAATGATTGAAAACTTCCCTTTGCAGCGGGTGATTCCTATGCTGTTTAAAGGCAGCGGCGACTGTTCTGCTGTCGACTGGACGTTTTTAGGCGGCTCGATTGCAAATTGGTCGTTTGTCTGTTTTTGTGCGATTGGCTTGGCGTCTGTGCTTCTCGCCATTCGCCAGCTTCGCCGCTAAATCTTTTTAGGTTAGTTTTTTCACCAACACCTGGCTTTTTCGGTCCCAGTTGTACTTGCGCTTTCGCCCTTCGGGAAGCCAGTCTGCATCCACCAAAACAAACCCGCGTTTTAAAAACCAGTGGGTGGTGCGCGTGGTGAGTACAAAAATGCTGTCTAGGCCAGCGGCTTTGGCGCGGTGTTCGATGCGCTTGAGAACGCGCTCGCCGTCGCCTTGCCCTTGAACATCGGGAGATACCGTCAGCGCAGCCATCTCTGCGGTTTTAGATTCAGGGTAGGCATACAAAGCCGCACAGGCAAAGATCACGCCGTCGTGTTCAATCACCGTGTAATTGCCCGCGTCGCGTTCTATTTCTGTTCGGCTTCGTTTGACCAAGGTGCCGTCGCGCTCAAAGGGTTCAATCAGTTGCAATATTCCACCGACGTCTTCGTCGGTGGCTTCCCGCAGGCTTTCTAGCTTTTCGTCAACGATCATGGTGCCGATGCCGTCATGGACGTAGACCTCTAGCAAGATAGCGCCATCGACGGCAAACGGGATGATGTGGCTGCGCTCCACGCCCGATTTACATGCAGTCACGCAGTGTTGCAAGTAAAAAGGAACATCGGTGGGCTCGGTCGCCGCAGGAAGTTCGGCCAGTAATTTTTCAGCTGCAGCCAGCGGCAGTTCGGTGTCAATGGGGTTGTCTTCGCTGGCGGGTTCGGTCGGGCGCATGCGCAGGCCGGGAACCTCGGTTAAGAAAATCAATTTGTCGGCTTGCAGCGCGGTGGCAACCGAGGTCGCCACCTCTTCCATCGTGAGGTTAAAGGCTTCACCGGTGGGTGAAAAACCAAAAGGGGAAAGCAGCAACATCGCGCCCATGTCGAGTACGCGGCTAATGCCTGCGGTATCTACTTTTCGAACCACGCCGGAGTGTTGAAAATCAACGCCGTCAACAATGCCAACAGGCCGCGCGGTAATAAAGTTGCCCGAAATAACTCGCACCGTGGAGTCTGCCATGGGGGTGTTGGGCAGCCCTTGGCTGAATGCAGCCTCGATTTCATAGCGCAGTTGGCCGGCCGCTTCTTGGGCGCAATCGAGCGCCACTTCATCGGTGATGCGAAGGCCTTGGGCGTATTTGGGGGTGTGTCCTTTGGCTTGTAACTGTTCGTTGACTTGAGGACGAAAGCCATGCACCAAAACTACTTTAACGCCCATGCTTTGAATCATGGCGAGGTCTTGGGCGAGGTGGGGCAGCTTGCCCGCCGCGATGGCTTCACCCGCAATGCCGACGACAAAAGTTTGGTCGCGAAACTTGTGAATGTAGGGTGCGACCGAACGAAACCAAGGCACAAAGGTAAAGTTAAATACAGAGGTCATTGGCAAAGTCTGGGACGTGAAAGTGTGGCGTTGTCTTAGTGTATTGCAGAAAAAAGTCCGTGGGGGCCTTGTCTGTGTTCACTGGGATAATGCGAATCCTTTATTTTGGTATTGCGCTTGTCCCTCGTTCCCGCTTCCCCGCTTGTGATTGATTTCCCAGAAGACCTGCCTGTCTCGGCCAGGAGGGAAGAAATCATGGCAGCCCTTCAGGCCAACCAAGTCATCATCGTGTGTGGTGAAACAGGCTCAGGGAAAACCACGCAGCTCCCAAAAATCGCGCTTGCTTTGGGTCGTGGCCGTCTTAACTATCCTAAAACCCATCCTGACGGTTCCCCCGCTCGCCCCGGCAAACTCATTGGCCACACCCAACCCAGGCGCATCGCTGCAAGCTCCGTGGCCAAGCGCATTGCGCAGGAGTTGAATACGACTTTAGGCGACGTGGTCGGCTACAAGGTCCGGTTTCAAGACCGGTTAAGCCGAGATGCCTCGGTGAAGTTGATGACCGACGGCATTTTGTTGGCGGAAACGCAGACGGACCCGCTGCTCAATGCATACGACACCATCATCATTGACGAGGCCCACGAGCGCAGCCTCAACATCGATTTTTTGCTGGGTTACTTACGCCAAATTTTGCCGCGCAGGCCTGACCTGAAAGTAGTCATCACGTCGGCCACGATTGACGCTCAGCGGTTTGCTAATCATTTTTCGAGTCTGAAGCCCGGAGCTGAGGGCAGGGTGCTGACCCCAGCGCCCGTCATCATGGTGTCTGGGCGAATGTTCCCTGTGGAGCAGCGCTACCGTCCTTTTGAAGAGAGCCGGGATTACGATGTAAACCACGCGATTGCCGACGGGGTGGATGAACTGTGGCGGGCAGGCTCCGCCGATGATATTTTGGTTTTCTTGCCGGGTGAGCGCGAAATTCGCGAGGCGGCAGACCATTTAAGAAAACACTTGAGCCACCAGCCTGTGATGCGCAATAGCGAAGTGCTTCCCTTGTTTGCCCGCTTAAGCCAAGCCGAGCAGGACCGTATTTTTGACGGCCATACCGGGCGGCGTATCGTGTTGGCAACCAACGTGGCCGAAACCTCCTTGACGGTGCCTGGAATTCGCTACGTGATTGATGCCGGAACGGCCCGGATCAAACGCTACAGTTTTCGCAGCAAGGTAGAGCAGCTCTTGGTAGAGCCCATCAGCCAAAGCGCCGCCAACCAACGCGCCGGTCGCTGTGGACGGGTTGCCGATGGAATTTGTATCCGTCTTTACGAGCAAAAAGATTTTGAGGGCCGCGACCGATTTACCGACCCCGAAATTTTGCGATCGTCTTTAGCTGGCGTTATTTTGCGAATGAAGTCGCTGCGTTTTGGCGTGGTGGAAGACTTTCCTTTTATTGAAAAACCGTCGGGGCGAGCCATTGCCGACGGCTACCAATTGCTCAATGAATTGGGCGCTGTCGATGAAGCCAATGAGCTCACGCCTATGGGCGCTGAATTGGCACGCTTGCCTTTAGACCCGCGGGTGGGGCGGATGATTTTGGAGGCACGCAGTCGCCATGCCCTCGATGAGATTTTGGTGATCGCTTCGGCCTTGAGTGTGCAAGACGTGCGGGACCGACCGATGGAAGCCCAAGCCCAGGCAGACCAAGCGCATGCCAAGTTTGATGACGACCGCAGCGAATTTAGCGGCTACTTGAAGTTGTGGAAATGGATCGTCCAAGCGCGGGGCGAAAAAGCGCAGGATGCGGCTACGGGAAGTGCCAGCCCCCACAAACTTTCCAACCGCCAATATGAGCAACTCCTGCGGCAAAACTTTGTCAATATTCGCCGCGTTCGCGAATGGAAAGATATTCACAGCCAGTTGCATACGGTGGTTGCTGAGCACCAATGGCATATCAATACCAGCCCGGCCTCTTACGATCAGCTGCATTTGTCCATGCTGGCGGGCTTGCTGGGAAACATCGGTTGCAAGGTTGAAAATGATGGGCCCCAAGGCGAGTATTTGGGCGCGAGGAGCATCAAGTTTTTCGCCCATCCAGGGGCGCATTTAGCCAAAAAACCGGGGCGCTGGATTGTGGCCGCTGAGTTGGTGGAGACCACCCGTTTGTTTGGCCGAGGAATCGCCTCTATCGATCCGCAATGGCTTGAACAAGTCGGCGAACACTTGCTTAAAAAACAACTGCTCGATCCGCATTGGGAGAAAAAAGCCGCTGAGGTGCTGGCGCTGGAGCGGGCCACGCTCTATGGCTTAGTGGTCTACAGCGGGCGACGGGTTAATTACAGCAAGGTCGATTTACCCGGGGCCAGAGATATTTTTATCCGAGAAGCGCTGGTGGATGGGCAATGGGAAACGCCTTTGCCTTTTTTGAGTGCGAACCTCAAACTGATTAAGCAAGTGCAAGACTTGGAGCACAAGGCGCGACGCCAAGACGTTTTGGTGGATGACGAACTGATCTTTGCTTTTTACGATCAGCAGTTGCCTGCCGATATTTGCAGCGGTTACAGCTTTGAGCAGTGGTACCGGGAAGAAGTTAAAAAACAGCCCCAACTCCTGATGCTCACCCGCGAAGAGTTGATGCGCCACGAGGCCGCTGGCATCACCACCGCGATGTTTCCCAAAACGGTGCGATTGGGCGGGGTCGATTGTTTGGCAACGTACCTCCACGAACCTGGCGATGTTTGGGATGGCTTAACCGTTACCGTACCGCTGTTTGTTTTGAACCAAGTGAGTGAAGAGCGCTGCGAGTGGTTGGTTCCGGGCATGCTCAAAGAAAAAATTCAGGCCTTGATCAAAACCTTGCACCAACGCCCGCGCTCGCGTTTGGTGCCTTTGCCAGAAACGGCAAGTCGTTGGGCCCAGATGCTGAGCGATGAGCGTTTTGGCGCGGGCAGTTTGGTCGATGCACTTCTCAAATTGATCCGCGATCAAACCGCGCTCGACATTGTTCGTGCGGATATCAAAGCTGACATGCTGAGCGCCCACTTTTTCATGAACTTTAAGGTCGTCGATGAGCACGGCCGCCAATTGGGGCAGGGTCGTAATCTGGGGGCGCTTAAAGCCGAATGGGGCAAGCAAGCGCGGGGCGCATTCCAAGCCTTGGCTTCTTTGAAACTTGGCAAACTCGAACCCGCTTCAACCAATGCGTCTGTGCCACTCGCATCTCCCGATAACATCCCAAGTCAATCGGCGAGCACAACGGCAAACAAAACGACGAGCAATACGAAAAGCAGTGCGTCAATCAACCCCGTTGGCCAACGCTATACCGCCTGGACGTTTGGCGAGCTCCCGGAGTTGCTCGAAATTCAAAAGGGGGGGCAGACCTTGGTGGGTTTCCCTGCCTTGATTGATGCGGGTGATGCCGTCACGATGGAGGTTTTTGATGAGCCTGAGTTAGCGGCCGAGAAGCACCGTGCGGGTTTGCGCCGCTTATTTGCTTTGCAGCTCAAAGAACCTTTGAAATACCTAGAGAAAAATGTTCCTGATTTGCAAAAAATGGCGGTGGCCTACATGCAAATCGGCGGCACCGTCGAGGAGTTGCGTGAGCAAATCATTGGCTTGGCGCTCGAGCGCGCATTTTTACTAACGCCTTTACCCACGGATGAATTCGCATTCAAACGTCGGCTCGAAGAAGGGCGGGGTCGGTTGACCTTGATTGCCAACGAAATCGCCCGTTTGGCTGCGCAAATTTTGCAAGAATGCGCCACAGCCGCCCGAAAAATCAAAGACACTAAAACAGCGCCGGAGGCCTGTGCCGATGCCGCGCAACAATTACAACGCCTGATGCCTAAGCGGTTTTTGATGGCTGCGCCGTGGGAGCGTTTGCACCACTTAACGCGGTATCTCAAAGCGATTACTTTGCGCTTAGAAAAAATACGTGCTGATCCCGCCCGAGATGCTGCGCGACTTACCGAGTTACGGCCCCAAGAGCAGCGCTATTGGCGCTTGGTTGCCGAGCGCAAAGGCGTTAGCGACGAGCGCATGACCGAATTTCGCTGGCTTTTGGAAGAGCTTCGAGTGAGTTTTTTTGCGCAAGAGTTGCGCACACCGCAACCCGTGAGCGTCAAACGGCTCGATAAAGCCTGGTCGCAGCTGCTTTAAGTTATTGGCCCATGCGCCACATGTTGGTTGAGCGCGTTCCACTGCGACAAAACGCCAGCACCGGGCCGGGGGCTTGGGCCAGGGCCTCAGCAAAGGCAGTGACTTGTTCTTGCGTTACCTGGCCGCTGATCACGGGAAGGTAGTGGTACGCCAGTCCGTGGGCAAGAGCGGCTTGGGCCATGTCATGTGAACTGGGTTGCTCCGGGCCGCCTTCTCCATCGGGGCGGTTGTTAATCACCGTGTGAAATCCGCTGGCTGCGATTGCCGCCATGTCATCACAGCTGATTTGCGGTGCGGTGGAAAAGTTGGGTGTATGTTGTGTGATTTGAACGGTCATGGGAAATCCCTTTTGAAAACGAGTTTATAAATCTACAAAGTTTGTAAGCGCGATAGCGCTGCGAGGAGGGTCTCATCTTTTTTTGCAAAACAAAAGCGCACCACCCGCTGGTCAAATCCATTGCCATAAAAAGCAGACAGCGGGATCGCAGCTACCCCAACTTCAGCGGTCAGCCACTTGCAGAAATCGGCCTCCGCGAGGTCCGACACCTCAGAGATGTCGACGCATTGAAAATACGTGCCTTGGCTGTTTAAAACTTTGAATTTCGTTTTCTCTAAGCCGCTTAAAAACAGATCGCGTTTGCGTTGGTAAAAAGCGGCTAGGCCAAGGTAAGGTTCCGGATCGGCCATGTACGCATTGAGCGCGAACTGAACTGGCGTGTTAACGGTAAAGACGTTGAACTGATGCACCTTTCTAAATTCTGCCATCAGGCCTGCGGGGGCTGCTACGTAGCCCACTTTCCAACCGGTCACATGGTAAGTTTTGCCAAAACTAGAAACAATAAAAGCGCGGGCGGCCAAGCCAGGAAAGCGAGCGACGCTTTCATGCTGTGCGCCGTCAAAAACCATGTGCTCATACACTTCGTCACTAATCACCAAAACGTTGGTGGGTGCGAGCAAAGCTTGCAAAGCCAGCATGTCGGCTTGGCTCCACACCGTGGCGCTGGGGTTGTGTGGCGTGTTGATGACGATGGCACGGGTCTTGGAGGTTAATGCAGCTTTGATTTTTTCAAAATCGGGGCGAAAACTTCCAGGCTGTAACGGCACCCGAACCACTACCCCACCCGCAAGAGCAATGTTGGGAACGTAGCTGTCGTAACAGGGTTCTAAAACAATGACCTCGTCGCCAGGATGAACGATGGCCAAAATGATGGTGAGAATGGCTTGGGTTGCGCCGGCGGTGATGGTGATTTCATCGGCTGGCGAATAGGTCTTGCCATGCAAGGTGCTGATTTTTTCCGAGATCGTTTGGCGCAATGCGGGAATGCCCGCCATCGGTGGGTATTGGTTGTGGCCCGCTTGCATCGCACGGGTCACTTCTTCAACCAGTGTGGGGTCACAGGCGAAGTCGGGAAAACCTTGACCTAAATTGACGGCTTGGTGCTGCGCCGCCAGTGCTGACATCACCGTGAAAATGGTCGTGCCTACTTCAGGAAGACGGCTGCGAAGTTCTGGGGTTACGGGGTGCGTCATTTCCAACGTAAATTAAATATCGGAGTCGTTCAAATGCCCCGCCATCGCCCGAGCCACGATCTCGCGGTTCAAGCGGTTGCTCAGGAGTTGGGCAAAAGTAAATACAAAATTACGCAAATAGGCGCTGCGTTTAAAGGCCACGCGGGCCATGTTTTTACCAAAAAGATGGCCCGCTGGGCGAACGATGAGGCCTGACTTGGGCCCTTCTTCTTGGACATCGCGAACCGCCATTTCTGCAGCAATACCCACTCCCAGACCCAAGCGCACATAGGTTTTGATCACGTCTGAATCAATCGCCTCAAGGGCAATGCGGGGTTCTAATTTGTGCTCAGCAAAAGCGCGGTCAATTTTGGTGCGGCCGGTAAAGGACGGGTGGTAGGTAATCAGGGGTTCTTGGGCTACGTCTTCCAAGGTAATGCTGGTCTTGCCGGCCAAGGGATGATCGATAGGGAGAACAATCATGTGCTGCCATTCGTAGCAGGGCAGGGTAACCAGCTCTGCGTAATCCGCCAGGGATTCGGTGGCGATGCCAATTTCTGCCACTTCGTCAATCAACATGCGAGCAACCTGGTCGGGGGAGCCTTGGTGCAGGCTGATATTGACCTTCGGAAACGCGGTGCGCAGCGCCGCTACTTTTTCAGGCAACACATAGCGGGCTTGGGTGTGGGTTGTGGCAATGGACAAGGTGCCACTGTCTTCCATGCAGTATTGCTCGCCAATGCGCTTGAGGTTGCTGACTTCGCGCAAAATCAAATCAATACTTTTGAGAACATGCTCTCCGGGCTCTGTAACGCGCTTAAGTCGCTTTCCGTGCCTAGCAAAAATCTCAATCCCTAATTCATCTTCGAGTTCAATGATGGCTTTGGAGACGCCGGGCTGGGAGGTGTGAAGGGCTTTTGCGGCTTCGGTGAGGTTCAGGTTGCGGCGAACGGCTTCTTGAACAAAGCGAAATTGATGAAGGTTCATATCAGATTGCGACTATAGATGAACTTCATTATGCTTTATTTGGGAGTATTCAAGGCAATACGGGCCAACACCTGAATCAGTCGATGGTCTTCGCCCACCGCTTTTTGGAGCGTGAACTCCATGGTCGGATGGGCTTGCGAAAGTGCGGTGACAAGCAAGGGAAGGTCTTCTCGCGCATGCTTACCAACACCTAAAAACATGGGAACGATCGTAATCAAGCGAACGCCCGCGTCAATCAGCATCTGGGCTGCCGTTGCCAGGTCTGGGGTACTTAATTCCAAATAGGCGCAGACCACGTGCATCTGATGGTTGGTGAGCCGAATTTGCTGGGCTACGGCTTCCATGGGCTTGTGCCAAAGCGGGTCCCGCGAGCCGTGGGCAAACAAAATAATGCCTTGTGTTGACGTATTCATTGTCTGCGAACCAACCAAGTAAAGGCCGAGAGCGAAATAAAGGAGTAAATCAGGCCGGGGAGGGCGGCGGTAAACCACGGCTGCCAGCCTTGAAGATAGCCCAAATCTCCTAAGACGTTATTGAGTAAAACAAAGCTAATCCCGGCCATGATTCCGCCGAAAACGAAAGGGGTGATTCCGCCTGAACGAAAGTGAAGGTAGGCAAACGGCAGCGCTAAGACCACCATCACTAGGCAACTCAGGGGGTAAAACATTTTTTTCCAAAACTGGATTTCGTATTTTTGAGCCGATTGACCGTTGGAGTGAAGGTGGCGAATGTATTGGAATAAATCCAAGGTTCCCATTCGCTCGGGGCGCAATACCGCCGCTGACACCATTTCAGCGCTGACTTTATTGAGCCAGGTCAGTTGGTCTTGTCGGGTCGTGACTGCGTTGCTTGCGTCAGGATTGGAGGTGTTGAATTCAGTGCGATCAACACCTTGCAAAACCCAAGACTCTCCGGGGCCAAATACGCCGCTTTGCGCTTGCGTTAAGGAAACAATCTTCCCTCGGTTGTCGAATTCAAAAATACGCACGTCTTTCATGTGGGCATCCGAATCCAAAGAGCCCACGTTCACAGCAAAGCTGCTGTAAGTTTGCTTTTCCTTAATCCACGCACCTGTTTTTCCTACCGAAATACGCCCGCCAAATTTGGCTTTTAAGAGTTGGGCTGTTTTGTCCGCCAGCGGCGCAACATAGTCGCCGACGGCAAAGGTAAAAACCACAAAAAAAGAACCCAGAAACAACAAAGCTTTCAGCGCCTGCCACGGCCCTAAGCCGCTGGTTCGCAGAATAGTGAACTCCGAGCTCTGCGCGAACCGCGCCATCACAAAAATACTTCCGATTAACACCGTAATCGGCATCAGTTCGTAAATGTGATTAGGGATCAGCAAGGTAACGTAGATCAGCGCTTGGGCTACAGAGTATCCCAAGGCGGCATCCCGCCCAATCGCGCGTAATTCGTCGACAAAGTCAAAAAAGAAAAAGAGGGCAATAAATGCCAAAGTGATTGCCGCTACGGCAATCACTACTTCGGTATACAAAAGCCGGCGCAGGGTTTTCATGGGCGTGTCCCAGAAACCACGGCAGCCTGTGGGGAGCGTTTAAAAAGCACGTTGGCCCACTGGTTATGGCGGGCGGCCAACATGAGTAAACCCAAGCCCAAGGCCCCACCATGCAGAAGCAGCAAAAACAAGCCCACGGGAACCTTGCCCGATTCGACCCAGCTGCGCCCCAAAATGAGAAAATTGAAATACAACACAAACACCATGAACGCAAAGAATAAATTGCCGGTTCGGCCGGCACGAGGATTGGATCCCGCCGAAGCCAAGGCAATGAGCATGAGATTAAAGGCCGTCAAAATCAGACCTGCCCGCCAAGAAAATTCGCCCATGCTGGCAAGGCTAGGCGTGACGAACAATTGCAGCGTCGTCATCGTACTGGTTGGGAGGTAACTGCGTGTGGAACTGTCATCGACGCCGATTTTTGTCACGTAACGGTCAAACGTTGTGATCGAGTAATCGGCTTTGCCTGCGCTTTTTTCTAAACGTTGGCCGTTTTCTAAAACCAAGAATTTGTCTTTCCCGATGATCTCAATTTTTGCGCTCAAGGCCGAAGAAATGGTCTCTTTGCCTTGCTCGCGCGTCGCCATAAAAACGTTGGTTCCCGCTGGCTTGTTATCAGGATCTTTCTCTAAGAAAAAAACCCGGTTGCCGTTGGACGATTCTTGAAATTGTCCAGGCTCAACCCGCGCTAAGTCACTGCGCTTTTCATAGGTATCCCGAAGATCTTCAATGCGACTGAAAGCCCAGGGCAAGACCAAAAATGCGAGTAAAAATATGACCACAAAAATAGGCCAAGCAAAGCGCGAAATGGGTTTCAGCAAAGACAACAAGCCCCGCCCACTGCCAAACCAAATCACCATCTCGCTGTCGCGGTACATCCGGGTCAGGACGTTAATGATGGCGATAAACAGGCACAAGGCAAGAATCGTAGGCAGGTCCGCTAAAACGGTATAGCCCATGATGACAATGACATCGGAGGGGTTAAAAACCCCACGCGAAGCCTCTCCAAGGGTTCGAATCACGGTCATAGTCATCACCACAGTGACCAAGACGACCAAGGTAGCCCCAAAAGTTCGGGCGAGTTCTTTGCGGATAGAGTTATGGAATAACATTGGACGCGATATTAAAGGCTAAATGATGAACTTTGAACTTCAAGAAATCGGATTGGTGGGCGCCGCCCGTGAAAAATGTGATGTTTTGGTGCTTTTGGTGCCTAAAAACTTCAAAGCAACCAAAGATGCATTGTCTCAACTCGTGGCCCAAGCGCTGAAAGCGGGTGATTTGGAGGCTGGCGTAGGCAAGGTATTGCCGATGTATCGCCTCTCAGAAGTGCTTGCAACACGCCTTGTTTTGGCAAGCGCTGGAGACGGAACCTTTTCTGAAGTTCGAAAAGCCATTCTCGCAGCGCTTGGGGCAAGCAAATCCCCAGGCATGAAAAAACTAACGGTTTGCTTTGCGTCTCCGGCCAAAGAAGAGGCGGTTCGCTCGGCCGTGTTGGCCGTGGCCGATGCCACGTATGTGTATAACACCACACACTCCAAGCCTCCGTCGAGAAGCTTGCAGCATGTCCGCCTCTTGGCAACCAACGCCACGCAACTGACCTCGGTGTTTGACCGCGCTGTGGCGACTGTGAGCGGCGTAGAGCTGGCCAAAGAATGGGCCAATCGCCCGGCTAATTTCGCCACGCCGAGCTTGCTTGCCAAAGCGGCCCAAGCCTTGGCGCTACATCCCAAAATCACTTGCGAGGTATTTGGCCCCAAAGAGGTAGAAAAGCTGGCGATGGGGTCCTTTTTGGCAGTGGCCCAAGGCTCCGACGAGCCGCTGCGGTTTATCGTTTTGCGTTACTCGGGTGCTGCGAAAACCCAAGCTCCGACCGTGGTGATCGGCAAGGGCATCACGTTTGACAGTGGCGGGATTTCGATCAAACCCGCCCCTGAGATGGATGAGATGAAGTTCGATATGTCGGGCGCTGCCAGCGTATTGGGATTGTTCAAGTCCTTGTCCATCCTCAAGCCCGCAGTGAATGTCGTCGGATTGATTCCTGCCTGCGAAAACTTGATCAATGGCAAAGCGGTCAAACCCGGTGACGTGGTGACAAGCATGAGCGGCCAAACCATCGAAATATTGAATACGGACGCCGAAGGGCGCTTGGTTTTGTGTGATGCCCTGACCTATGCGGAACGGTTTAAGCCTGCGGCGGTGGTTGATATTGCGACCCTTACCGGCGCGTGTGTCATCGCCTTAGGCGCCGTGCGCAGCGGCATGTTTTCAAGCCACGATGGCTTGGCCCAGTCTTTAGAGAGCGCGTCTCAGCGATCGCAAGACCTTTGCTGGCGCATGCCTTTGGATGATGAATACGCAGAAGGCTTGAAAACTAACTTTGCTGACGTTGCGAATGTGGCGGGTCGAGCGGGCGGGGCGATTACAGCTGCCAAATTTTTACAGCGCTTTACAGACAAATTCCCATGGGCCCACCTAGACATCGCCGGCAGCGCATGGAAAAGCGGCCCCCAAAAGGGTGCGACCGGTCGGCCGGTGGGTTTGTTGCTTGAATTTATCTTGCCCACGACCAAAGCCAAGTGACCGAGATTGCGTTCCACTTTGGTGCCCCGGACAAACGGGGCTACGCCTTGCGTTTGATTCGCAAAGCCGTAGGATCAGGCGCTAAGTTGTGGGTGCTGGGCGACGGCCCTTTGTTACAAGAACTTGATAGTGCGCTTTGGTCTCTCACTGAAACCGAGTTTTTAACCCATTGCTTGGTTGATGCCCCCGAAGACATTCTCTCGCGAAGTAGCGTGGTGTTGGTTCCCGCTCACGTACAGCACAGCCATCCTGAATTCCCCATTTTGGTGAATCTAAGTAGCCAAATGCCTACTGGTTTTGAGGTGTACACCCGAGTGATTGAAGTCGTTAGCACGGATGACGACGACAAAGATTCAGCTCGCAACCGTTGGAAGGCGTACAAGCAATTGGGCTACGCCATCTCTCGCCACGACTTGAATTTACGCTCTTAAATTTTTCTAGAAATTTAGGGTTTCTCAGTAACTTCCCTCTGTTAGGTTGGCGAAATTTAGGGTATGGTTTGCCCCGTGG
>QYPA01000127.1 GCA_007279715.1 Comamonadaceae bacterium
CATCGAACACCGGCCATGGCAATGGGATTGGCTCAAGCGGCATTAACTTGGCGGTTCTTATTCGTGACGCCTATTTCGGTAACTCGTTGATAAAAATCAACCTGCATTGATTTGTAGGGACTACCAGTTTTGACAGTTGGGGCATTGCTTTGGGGTGAGTTTCGAATCCATTAACCGGTGGTTTAAATTATACTTGTGGTTAAGGTATTTCGACAGCCTAGGTCGCACCCCTGAAGAGTATCAGGGCACTGATCATTGTCTGGCGTAGCGATGGCATGGCTAATCCTTTTGTCGGTTGATTTTTGGCCAGTGCCGTTAAGCGCCGTTGGCAAGGGGCAACCTGATTTCAAAGCTCACCCCGTTGGCCATATTTTTTGCAATAACAGACCCTGACATCCTAGAAATGTAATTACGGACGACAAAAAGGCCTTGCCCTAAATTTTGACCATTATCCCTTTCAGAGGAGACACCATACTGAAAAATTTCCTCAAGTTTGTCTTCCGAGATACGCGGCCCCGTATTGTTGATGGCAATGAAGGCTCCGCCCTCCTCGATGGACAGGTGCATCTCCAACGGGGTGGCTTGTGTTCGGTATCTCGCACCATTGTTTAGGATATGTGTGACGACATCCTCAAGGGCGGATGGGTCTACCATCACCTCAACCGAACCGTCCGTCCCGCCAAAGGTTAGGTTATCGATACCGGAATAATGCGCGTTTTCTTCAATTTCACGCAGAAAATGGTTCAAGTCAATTTTTTCTGGCGTTAAGGGCATATTCGACAAGTTATTATCGGGAGCGGTTGCGCCCAACAAATGATCGACGGCACGGAGCATCCTATCAACGTAACCCCTGCCTCGGTGATCTGGCGGCAAAATGGCAACCAAGCCTTGCAATGGCGAGCGTATCTCATGGCCGACTTCGCGTAATACCGCCTCCTTACGGGTGGCATTGGCCATGATTTCGGCCTGACGAAGTTGCTCATCAGCCTGTATCGTCTGAATCAGCCCCCTGAACGAACGAGCCAGACAGCCGATCTCGTCGTTTTGATCGAGCGAGCTAAAGGTGATGGCACCGTCTTTGTGATGCGCCGCATTTTTTGCCTCGAAGGCAAGCGTCTGGATTCTGTTGATAACCAGAAAAAATACGGCGGCATAGGTCATACCAACAAGTACCAATAAGGTCATTAACGAGATAGAAAATTGTTCTGCAACCGCCATCCATTGCCGACTTGCCAGCTTATTATCATTGGTCAGCCGTAATGTCAGTTCCGTGAAGCCCTGCATCTGCCTAGGACCCACAATAACGGCGCGGTTTGGCAGTTGCGAGAATAACCAATTCGCCAGCAGTTTTATGATGGCTGAGTCACTATTGGGGACATAATCAGCCCTGATTTGCTGTAAGCCTGCGCTTGAAAAAAGTTGTTTGTTATGCTTAATGATCTCCGCCCGTTCACCCTCATCCAAATGCGAGCCAATGGCCGAATCCAAAGACAGCATTGCCCTGCCAGCAAAATCCCCATCACCATTAAAGGTGGTGTTTTCAAGTTTCGGCTTAATGCCTGGTTTATCCGTGTTAAACAGGGACAGCCGCAATTTAATTTTATCCAACCCCTTGGGTGGCCAAGGCGTCGCTTTTGGGTTATCGCTTAATGAGGGCTCAAGCAGCTTATATTCCATTCTGAAAAACAAAGACCGTTCCGATGATTTGATAGGGGGAAAGATGAGGCTACCCCCCGCTACTCTTAAAACCTCTGGCTTGGGTTCTGGCGACCATTCGGCATCGGCCTTATAGGTGGTGACAAGAAAAGCATTGCTAGGTACGGCTTTAAGGAGCCTCTTAATTTTTTGCCTCTTTGCGGCCAAAGCGATACTACGAACACTTGGCGATTGCCGACTATTTTGTTTGCCGTGTAGTGCGGACACCGCCAGCGGTTGATCTGAAGCTTGGGGAACCAATAACCAACGTGTCGTATTGTTATTGGCCATAGTTATCTCCAGCCGGATGTGGTCGCCCAGCAAGGTGTTGTTTTTTTGCATTAGAATTTTGTCATCGTAATACCTGATGATTAAGTACAGGTATCTTCCATTGTCAAATTTATCCTCAACCGCCGCACAAACATCCAGAGGCCTTACGTTATCCGGCAGGTTATTGAACACCAACCGGCAGGGGCGAAGCGCATCCCAAGGTTCATAACTCTCATAAAAGGTGCGGGGCGGAACAGGAATGACAGTGATGCCCAAGGGACGTTCGGCTTTTGTCCTATCAAGATTGCTCAACAACACATGCCCATCTGAATCGCGGATATAACTTTCAATCAAATCTAACTTCCTACCCAGCGACAGCTCGCTTTCACGGATAAACACATCGTAGCCGCGCCGATAGAAAAAACAGGTCGATAAGATGATGGCGCCAAACAGGGCAATAAACGTCAGGTGGAAAATAATGGAAAGGCGCCTTTCCCTGAGCCAATTAGCCTTCAACAGCAATGGATTTTTCATGATCAGCTCAGACTATTTCGTGTGGAGTTGCCAGATATATCCGGCCATTGGGACATTCCGCAAACTATCAAAGTCATCGTCTACCTCTTTGAAGGCGCTGCGTATGGCGTGAATATGGGAGCGGATATTAATTTGATTGCGTCCAGAGGGAACTAAGGGGAACAGCTCATCGAAAGTGACCAGCTTATCGGCATGGGTCACCAAATAATGGATTAGCCGCTGATCAGTCATGGGTAAATTTAAGGCTTTCCCTTTCCAAGTCGCTTGAGTCTTCCGCAATGGATCAACATTTAAGTGAGGCTCAGGCCATGCACTATCTGCCTGTCCGTTGCCAGTCTGCTTAGGGATGGCTTGACCGAGCCTGACCGCATCCATCACCAAAGTGAGAAAAAAGCCTTTTTGTTCTTCTGAGACCGGCTTCACCATATAGTCCCATGCCTTTAGCTCGCGCATAATGGGGCGATAAATATCACTGGTCAGCCCAGAAACAACTAGCACAGGACAGGGTTTCCTAACGTTGATGTTGTTAATCAAGCCAATGCCCGCATTTCTGTCCCAAGGGCTCAACTCAATATCAAGCACAATCAGTGCATAATCATTTTTTTCCAGACCCGCTTCAGCAGACTCTCGATCAACATACTGGTCTATCAGGAAATCGGGTTTCGCCTCCTGAATCCAGCGACAAAACATATCGTTAACAACGGGGTCATCTTCAATAATAGCGATCTTTTTCATATAGACTCAACGGTAGAAGGGGGGCTGTATTTCTATCATCAACCCAAAAAAATAAAAAAAACAGGGGTGTCCTGTTAGTTTTTACTCACAGCATTTCATTTCCTGATGCTGTTGCGAAAAAGTGTGAAGTAATCATCAATAAACACCCTTTTCCCCTTGCTGTTTTGTTCACGGCGTTTCCTTCAAAATATCTACCAACACGACCACATCGTGGAGTAGCACAATCAACAACAAACCAGGGGAAACAACAAATGAACAAAAATACAATTATCGCAATACTGGCAGTGGTTAATGTAACTGTACCGTTTTAGTCATCAGACAGACAAGCTATTCAGCACAGAGGATTAGGAAATGAACAAAATAAAACAAGAAATTAACGCTAATAAATTTTTACAACATAGCATCCTAATTGGGCTGGGCATGGCTATCGGTGGTCTTGCCGGATCCACATTGAGTGATGCTGTAAACCAGAATCCACCACTCCCCCCCTCTGAATCGATAGTCGCCACAATAGGCAAGCAGGCGATTTATTTACGCGACATTGAAAACAACACGACGGTTTTGCAGGCCAGATTCGATGCCGACACCCGTTACCACGAGGCTCAGCAAACGGAGATACTGGCCAAATTGGACGCATGGCGCCTACAGCAAGAAGCCCAGCATCAGAAGATGAGCGTCGGCGATTTATTGGAGGCGTATGCCCTGCCACCTAGGACCATTCAGACCTCTGGGCAATTGTTGGAATTTATAAAAATAGTGGGGAATGACGATGTTGAACAATCAGACCCTGAATTTAAAGAATTCTGGGATGAGTTTAGTTCAAAATCCAATGTCGAAGACCGGCAAGCCGTCGATAAGCTGCTTTACTCCGATCAAGTCAAGGCGCTGTATCGAAAAAAATACCTTGAAGAATTGGCAGAACACTATCCCTCTAAAATTTTGCTCCCTATACCCCAAATGCCCGATGGCTTGCGGGTGGCGAGGTCAACAACCAGTAACTTGGTAAAAGGCGACCCGCAAGCCCCCATTACGATAGAAGAGTTTTCCGATCCCAATTGTTTTTATTGCAGAAAAGAACAAAGCACGCTCAAGGAACTTGATAGACAATACCCCGGCCAAATTCGCTGGGTCTACCATCACCAGTTACTGGACGATGCCGAGGATTCTGTTTCGTTTCAATTGGCTGAAGCGTCATTTTGTGCCGCTGATCAACAAAAATTCTGGGAATTTAATGACGTTATTTACCAACAAAGCAATTTACAGGAACCGGATTGGGGGCAAATAGCCCAAAAAGCCAACATCGACAGTGTCCCCTTGATGGCTTGTTTAAATGCCCATGTTTATAGAGATCGCGTCAATGCCGATCTTGCCGAAGCGCAGCGTTTGGAATTGGCAGGGACACCGGTCTATATAATCAATGGCATCAAAAAAGAAGGCGCCATCGGTCTTGACGAATTTAAAACCTTAATTGACGTTGAATTAAAACAGGCAACAGGGGGCGGCCAATCATCGATTTCTGCATCCAATCGCGCCATTAAAAACCCGTGGTATGCGCTTATCACTACATTCTGGCATCGAATAGTCGGCTAACACGCCCAAGAACAGACTAACGGTCAGATGAAACGCTCACTTTATTACGGGTTAATCACTCACGAAACGACCTGTCGAAACGGTGTCTACTAATGAAAAAAATTCTATTTCTTGATTTTGATGGTGTACTTCATGGTGAATGGCATGCTCTTTTTTCAAAACGCGAGCTCTTTGAACACTATCTGCAAAAGATGCCACAGGTTGATATTGTCATCAGCTCGACATGGCGTGAACGGTATTCATTAGAAAGTTTGAAAGCACATTTTCATATTTCATTGCGTGACCGAATCATTGGGGTGACGCCCCTATTGGATCGTGACTGCGAACAAGGCGGAAGACAACGGGAGATAGAAGCCTTTCTTGACGCTGAAAATTTAAACAACACCAACACGGCTTGGGTAGCCTTAGATGACCTGGCGTGTTTATTTGACATTGGATGCCCCTACCTCGTTTTGGTTGACATGGATAAGGGCTTTAGTGATGACGAAGGTTTGGTTTTACTCAATTGGTATGAACAGACTCTTAAAGGCCTGCACTATCAAGAAAATAAATAACATAAGCCAGCAGAGCACAGACGA
>QYPA01000033.1 GCA_007279715.1 Comamonadaceae bacterium
CTCCGTAATCTTCACTTCTCTATTCGTCGGCAGGGACAGATGTGTATAAGAGCCATGCCTTACGTTGCGGTACTCAGCGTCAAAGCGGACCAAACGGTTAAAGCCGGTGCGATTTTGGCTAACTGGGATCCGTTAACCCGACCCATCATTACCGAATTCGCGGGTAAAGCACACTTTGAAAACGTGGAAGAGGGCCTAACGGTTGCTCGCCAAGTGGACGAAGTGACAGGCTTGTCTACCTTGGTAGTTATTGACCCCAAGCGCCGAGGTTCAGCCAAGATTGTTCGCCCTCAGGTCAAACTGATCGACGCATCAGGCAAAGAAGTCAAGATCCCTGGAACCGACCACGCAGTCACGATCGGGTTCCCCGTGGGCGCTTTGGTGCAGGTTCGCGACGGACAAGATGTGGGACCCGGCGAAGTGCTGGCACGTATCCCAATCGAAGGCCAGAAGACCCGTGACATTACCGGTGGTTTGCCACGTGTGGCCGAGTTGTTTGAAGCGCGCTCACCCAAAGACAAGGGTGTGCTTGCTGAGGCGACCGGTACCATCTCGTTCGGTAAAGAAACCAAGGGCAAAGTGCGCTTGCAAATTACCGATCCTGAAGGCAAGGTCTGGGAAGAGCTCGTGCCCAAAGAGAAGAACATCTTGGTTCACGAAGGCCAGGTGGTCAACAAAGGCGAAAGCGTTGTGGACGGCCCCGCAGATCCACAAGACATCTTGCGTTTGCTCGGCTCGGAAGAGCTTGCGCGTTACATCGTGGACGAAGTCCAAGACGTGTACCGCTTGCAAGGCGTGAAGATCAACGACAAGCACATTGAGGTGATCGTTCGCCAAATGCTGCGCCGTGTCGTGGTTGAAGCGGCAGGAGAGTCCAACTACATCAATGGCGAACAGGTGGAGCGCTCTGAAATGCTCAACACTAACGACGCTTTGCGTGCTGAGGGCAAAATTCCGGCTGTATTTACCAATCTTTTGTTGGGTATTACCAAGGCATCCTTGTCTACCGACAGTTTTATCAGCGCGGCTTCCTTCCAGGAAACCACCCGCGTCTTGACCGAAGCTGCCATCATGGGCAAGCGCGACGAGTTGCGTGGTTTGAAAGAGAACGTCATTGTGGGTCGATTGATTCCTGCGGGAACCGGTATGGCTTACCATGAAGCCCGCAAAGTGCGCGAGCAAATGGACGACTCCGAGCGCCGTGCTATTGCAGATGCTGAAGCTGCTGAACTCGCTGGTGAATCCGGTGGTTCAGAAGTAGAGTCTGAGGAAGGCACCTCCGCCGAGTAATTCTGCGAAGGTCCAAGCGTCCTACCCCAGGCCCTTTTTGCGAAGGCTTGGGGTATTTTTTTGAATGAAGCAAAACACTGGGAGGCTGCGCTATGGGTTTTACATTGCTGCTTTGGATTGCTTTGGCATTGACCGTATTTTGGGCGGTTGGGTTACACAACCGCTTGATGCGTTTGCGTGCAGCCGCCGTAGAAGGTGCCACCGCTTTTGATAAACAAGCCCAGTCATTTATCGGTATGACCCAAGACTTTGCCTTAGATGCGCCGCTCTTGGCGGATCTTGCAGAAGCCGCCGACCAGTTAGATTTGGCGCTTAAAGGATTAAAAAATAACCCCTCGGCTGCTAAGGCGCTAAGCGATTGCCGGGCCAAATACGAACAACTTCAACAACTCTGGGTATCGTTACCTGAGGTCGATGATGCCCCTCCTGAGCAGCGCTCATTGTGGGATGAGGCCAGTGCGTCGGTGCAATTTGCCCGAACCGCAATGAACAATGCCTCGACGGCCTATAACGAGGCCTTGGCTCAACCCCCGGCACGTTGGGTTGCAGCGACCATGGGTTTTCACGCCATCGGGCCTTTGTGAACTTGGGATGAGCGTGCAAGAAAAATCCTTGCCGCTGTGGCAGTTATTGCAAGCGACTGCCGGCGTAGTCGCTAGCGTGCGTGCGGGAAAATCGGGAACTGCCGCTGTTGAAAGCGTGCCCCAAGCCTTGCGCCCGGGTGTGCAGGCCTTGGCGTTTCAGGTGTGGCGCAATTTAGGTCGCGCCCAAGTCTTGCGAACGCTTTTGGCATCGAAGCCCCCAGCGCCGGCAACCGATGCCTTGCTTTGCGTGGCCTTGGCTTTGGTATGGAACGAAGCCGATGCGCCTTATGACACATTCACTTTGGTGAACCAATCGGTGGAAGCTTTGAAACGTAATCCAGCGACCAAAGCCCATGCCAATTTTGTCAACGCCTGCCTGCGCCGCTTTTTACGTGAGCGAGTCGCTTTGGTGGCGGCCAGTAGTCAGTACCCTGAGGCACTTTGGAATCATCCGTTATGGTGGATCAAGCGCGTGCAAAAAGACCATCCGCAAGATTGGCAAGCCATATTACAAGCGGCCAACGCCCATCCCCCGATGACACTGCGTGTCAATATTCAAAAAAAATCAGTCGCGGCTTACCTTGATCTGTTAAAAAAGGCGGAGATTGCCGTTCGCTTCAGCGAAGGCTCTGCTCTGGAGTTAAGTAAGGCGGTTGCTGTGGGGCAGCTTCCAGGGTTTAACGAAGGTTGGGTATCAGTTCAAGACGCAGCCGCGCAAATTGCAGCGCCTTTGTTGCTTAGCGGCCTGCCCCAGGAGGCCAAAATATTGGACGCCTGCGCCGCCCCAGGTGGCAAAACAGCCCACATTTTAGAGTTATCTAAGGGCAGTGTTTTGGCAGTTGAGATGGATGGCGTTCGAGCGCAACGCATCACGCAAAACTTAAACCGGCTTGGCCTGCAAGCAACTCTCAGTGTTGCCAATGCAGCCCAGACAAAGACATGGTGGGATGGGGTTCTCTTTGACGGAATTTTGTTAGATGCGCCTTGTACGGCGTCGGGCATCGTGCGCCGCCATCCTGACGTGCGCTGGCTGCGCCGTGAAACCGACATCGCCCAACTGGCACAATTACAAAAAGAATTATTGACCGCCCTTTGGCCGCTTCTGAGAAATGGCGGGCGAATGGTGTACTGCACATGTTCACTATTTTTGGCCGAAGGCCAGCAGCAGATCCAAACGTTTCTTGCAAGCCACAGCGATGCCACTCTGTTGTCCTCGCCAGGGCATTTAATCCCAAAAAGTCCTGCGAATACGAATAGTCTCCCGGACAATAGAGCCTATGATCAAGATGGTTTTTTCTATGCGCACTTGGAAAAGCGCAGTGCTTAAAAAGGCGATGCTCTGGCTGCGGCTTTTGGTGTGCCTGGCATGGACACCTTTGGCCTTTTCCCAGAATGTGACCGAAATAAGTCAACTTCGGGCCGAGCGTAGCGCCAATGAAGTGTTTGTGGCTGCCAAAGTCGCCTTTGATTTGCCCAGCGCAGTAGAAGACGCTTTGCTTAAAGGCATACCGATGTTTTTTGTGGCCGAGGCTGATCTATTGCAAGAGCGCTGGTATTGGTACGACAGAAAAACCAGCAGCGTACAGCGCCAATTTCGGTTGGCCTACCAGCCCTTAACGCGCCGCTGGAGCACCAAACTCAGCTCAGGCGCTGCTGCCGATAGCAGCCAAGGTTTGGCCTTGAGCCAATCCTATGAAACCTTAGCGCAGGCCTTAGCCTCCGTAAAGCAGCTATCGCAGTGGAAGGTGGGAGACATTACCGAAGCCGACCCCAATGTGAAATACAAAGTGGAGTTTCGTTTCCGTTTGGACTTGAGCCAGTTGCCACGGCCGTTTCAAATTGGTGCGATTGGGCAGTCAGAGTGGAGCGTGCAAGCGCAAGCCCGAACCTCCGTTTTACCTGAGCTGAAGTAAATGACAGACCCGGTTGTTAGCCCCAAAGAAATAAGCAGATCGCGGTTGACGCAAAGCGCGATCGCCTTTGCTGCCACGGCGATGGTGTTGATTGGTTTGGTCTTGCTGTATTTGCTAACGCAAGCCACCAATAACCGCGACTTGTACGAACAAACCTATTCACAGCTGTTTACGATCAATGTCGTCGTAGCGGCACTACTTTTGGCGGGAATTGTGTGGGTCGGCGTGCGCTTGTATTTACGGGTACAGCAAGGGCGTTTTGGTAGCCGCCTCTTGGTCAAAATCGCAACTATTTTTGCACTTGTCGGAGTCGCTCCTGGCGTTTTGATCTACATTGTTTCTTATCAATTTGTATCGCGTTCGATTGAGACATGGTTTGACGTGAAGGTGGAGAGTGCCTTGGAAGCCGGACTCAACTTAGGCCGCGTCACGCTTGATACCCTGTCCAATGATTTAGCCGCTAAAACACGCAACGCCACATCGCAGCTATCGGACAACAACGCGTTAGCGCCTGCCTTGGCCTTAGAACGCGTTCTAGATCAACTGGATGCGACCGAGGCCACTCTTTGGGGCCCAAACGGAACGTTGATCGCCAGCGCCGGTCAGTCTAGCTTTCAACTGAGCCCAGACCAACCCAGCGCGAGCCAATTTCGTACCGCTCGAGCAGAAAAATCGCTAGCGTGGGTTGAAGGTTTGGAAGATGTGTCGAACAACAAAATCAGTAAACCGCGCATCAAAGTGCTGGTTCCTATACCTAGCTCCAGTGTGGGCCTGATGGTGGAGCAGCGGTTTTTACTGATACAAAAAACATTGCCATCCAACTTTGTGGTGAACGCCTTGGCCGTTGAAAGCGCCAACCGGGAATACCAAGAGCGTGCGATAGCCCGCTCTGGTTTAAAACGCATGTACATCGGCACACTCACTTTGAGTTTGTTTTTAGCTGTCTTTGGTGCTGTCTTGTTGGCGGTTTTACTGGGCAACCAAATTGCCCGCCCCTTATTGGTTTTAACCGAAGGCGTGAGCCAAGTCGCAGCGGGCGATTTAACGCCTAAGCTTGCGATGCAAGGCAACGACGAGCTCGGTGGACTGACTCGCGCTTTTGCCGCGATGACGCAGCAACTCTCAGACGCGCGGTTTACCGTTCAACGCAGCATGGAGCAGGTGGACTCGGCCCGCGCAAAACTTCAGACCATTTTGGATAACCTAACCTCTGGGGTGATGGTTTTACAGGCTGACGGAGCTATTCGGTCTTCCAACCCTGGAGCGGCCCGTATTTTGCAAGTCGATGGCCTTGATTTTCAAGATAAAAAAATCAGTGAACTTTCTGGCCTTGAAGCTTTTGGGTTGGGTGTACAACAACAGTTCTCTGAATTTTCTCAGCGACTCGAACCCCAGGGCCAAGACCATTGGCAGCATTCATTTGAGTTGGGCGCCGTCTCGGGCGCTATGTCAGGTGGTATGGGCGGGCCGCCGGAGCGCTCTTTAACCCTGATCGCACGCGGTGCTTTTTTGCCAGACCAAAGTCGCTTGTTGGTGTTTGATGATATTTCTGACATTGTCTCCGCGCAGCGGGCCCAAGCGTGGGGAGAGGTCGCACGACGATTAGCCCACGAAATTAAAAATCCGTTGACGCCTATTCAGCTCTCAGCGGAGCGCCTAGAGATGAAGTTGTCAGGAAAGCTCGAACCCACAGAGCAAGTTATTTTGACGAAGTCGGTCAAAACTATTGTCGACCAAGTCGATGCCATGAAGCGCTTGGTCAACGATTTCAGAGACTATGCGAGGTTGCCTGCCGCAGAACTCAAGCCCGTGGATTTGAACGCTCTAGTCAGCGACGTTTTGCAGTTGTACGAATCCGCAAGCGTGCCGATTACAACCGACTTGGATTTAAATATTCCCTTAGTCACCGGAGACGCGCAGCAACTGCGGCAAGTCTTACACAACCTTCTACAAAATGCCCAGGATGCCAGCGAACAAACGCAAACGATCAGCGGCGACGCAAAGACGGTTGTTGTTCGGACTCAATGGGTGCCTGCCTCAGAGCGCGTTCGCTTGAGTGTGCTCGACCAAGGCGCTGGTTTTCCGGATCACATTCTCAAGCGGGCATTTGAGCCCTACGTTACAACCAAAGCACGCGGAACCGGTCTGGGTCTGGCCGTGGTTAAGAAAATTGCTGACGACCATGCCTCGCGCATCGATATGAGTAACCGCATCGCATACGGCCTCGTGGTCGGCGCACAAGTGTCGTTATCATTGGCAACTGCAAATCCTGCAATTACCTGAGTTTTTCTCCTAAGCACTATTGGACCCTAGATAAATCATGGCAAACATTTTGGTAGTGGATGACGAGCATGGCATTCGTGACTTGCTGTGGGAAATTCTCAATGACGAAGGACACAACGTAGAGCTCGCTGAAAACGCCGCCCAAGCACGCGCGGCTCGTTTGCGTGAGCGCCCTGATTTGGTCTTGCTAGATATTTGGATGCCCGATACCGATGGGGTGACGTTGCTTAAAGAGTGGGCGACCACAGGGCAACTCACGATGCCCGTGATCATGATGAGTGGGCACGCCACGATTGAGACGGCCGTAGAGGCTACCAAAATCGGCGCACTCGCTTTTTTAGAAAAACCTGTCACTTTGCAAAAACTACTTAAAGCAGTAGAGCAGGGTTTGATACGCAGCAAGCCTCGCAAATTGGAGATGTCTGCATCCATTAGCGCTGGGACAGGGGGCGGAGCCAATCAAGCCAATGCTGGCGCTGACGCCCAGTCCGCAGACGACGGCAAAGGCCCCAAACAAATATTTGATTTAGACCGACAACTTCGCGACGTACGCGACGAGTTTGAGCGCGCGTACTTTGAGTTTCACTTGCAAAAAGAAGCTGGCTCCATGACCAAAGTTGCAGAGCGAACCGGCCTTGAACGCACTCACCTGTACCGCAAACTCAAACAGCTTGGAGTGGATGCGACGCGAGGTAAGAGAAGCTGAATCTGACTTCTAACTGCTATAATTTGAGGCTTGGCCTGGTAGCTCAGTCGGTAGAGCAGAGGATTGAAAATCCTTGTGTCGGTGGTTCGATTCCGCCCCGGGCCACCAAAAAACAGTCGTAGTTGCCATGTAACTACGACTTTTTCGTTTGTGCGGCTTGTGAAGTGA
>QYPA01000015.1 GCA_007279715.1 Comamonadaceae bacterium
AAGGTATCAAATTCACTTTCAGCACGCTGGGGAAACCCGCTGAGCCCACCGAGTTGGCGCAAGGTTGACATTCGATCGCGCCGACCGGTCAAAATTTTATGCGGATAGGTTTGGTGCCCAACATCCCAAACGATGCGGTCTTCAGGTGTTAGAAAAACATAGTGCAAGGCCACGCTGAGCTCAACCGTTCCCAAGTTAGAGCTTAAATGCCCCCCCGTTTTCGCGACACTTTCTAACAAGTAGGAACGAAGCTCGTCTGCCAAAGCGCGCAGTTGCGCTCGCGGTAAACGCCTCAGGTCTTGCGGCGCATTCACACTTGCAAGCAAGGGGGGCGAGAGCGTGGGGTTATGGGGCATGGAATGGGATGTCGCTATGGTTTAATTTTATGAATCGAAAAGCGTTAGTGGCCGCGGTTGACCACCATACCAGCCAGCGCGCTCAGGGCTTGGGTATCGCGCAGACCGCTGGCTTCTAACGCCGACAAAGCCGAAGCAAGCAATTCTTGGGCATAGGCTTGGCTTTTGGAAAGACCCATCAAAGAGACGTAGGTTGGCTTGTCGTTCTGGGCGTCTTTACCGACGGTTTTACCCAGTTTGCCAGCGTCGGCAATGACATCCAAAATATCGTCAACCACCTGAAACGCCAAGCCCATGGATTCGCCATAAGCTGTTAAACCACTCAAAGCCTCTGGGCTGGGGCTCGCACAAGCCGCTCCCATTAACACGCTGCCTTGAATGAGCGCGCCGGTTTTAAGCTGGTGCATTTCCCTCAAGTGTTGCTCGCTTAACGCGTGGCCGACGCTCGCTAAATCAATGGCTTGCCCTCCGGCCATTCCGGAACTTCCAGCGGCTCGGGACAGCAGTGCACACAAACGCGCCTGAGTATCAGCAGCTACGGAACCGTCGCTGGGAGTCAAAATTTCAAAGGCCAAGGCCTGTAAGGCATCACCGGCCAACAACGCACTGGCCTGCCCAAACTGGACGTGTACCGTCGGTTTACCTCGCCGCAAAACATCGTTGTCCATGCAGGGCATATCGTCATGGACTAAGGAATACGCATGGATCAGCTCAACGGCACAGGCAGCGCGCAGGGCTGCGCTTTGACCAGGGGATTTTTCACCAGGGCTTAGCGCCTCAAAGCTTGCCAACACCAGCAGAGGACGTAAGCGCTTACCGCCATCTAACACCGCGTAACGCATGGCATGGACCAACTCCACCGGCGCAGCATGCGCCAGTCCCGCAGGGGCTTGGGTACTGACCCAATTGTCTAAGGCTTGTTCGACCTCCGACAAGCGTTGCGTCATCCAAGATTCAAGCGAAAACTCTCGCACCAGACTCATGGAGTTTTCCAAGGTTTGAGTACGCCGCCATCAAGAACCTTCATTTGGTCTTCAACCGCTTGCAGCTTATCGCGGCAAAACTGGAGCAAATGCGCCCCTCTTTGGTATTGCGAAAGCAATTGATCCAAAGGCAGATCGCCAGACTCCATTTGGGCCACTAAACACTCTAACTCTTCCATTGCAGCTTCGTAATGGGCAGGGGCTTGCGTGGAGTCCGGAGGGTTTGGAGGGCTTTTAGCGCTGGGGGTAGATCGGGTCATAGTTTGATGCAATAGGTCGCAATCATTGTAGGTTTTCTAAGTGGGGGGATTTTAGGCTAGGCATCTCCCTTTTTGCTGATCCATACCCCTACGCAAGGGTACAATAAACGCAGATTCGTCGCCGGCCTCTAGACTTTGTGTCAGGCCAATTTTTCTATTTCGCGCTTTAAGCGCACCCTCCCTGTGGGGAGTCTTTAGGTCAGGTCCTTATGTCTGATTTAAGTCTTCAACTGCAGCAGGCCTTGAGCCAACTACCAGTTTCAAGCTACTTTGATCCCGCGCGTTATGCGCTTGAGATGAAAAACATCTTTCAAGCGGGGCCGCGCTATGTAGGGCACGCTTTGAATGTTCCTCAGGTTGGGGATTTCTATACCCTTCCCCAGGAAAATGCGGGCCGCGCCTTGGTTCGCAACGCCAGCGGGATTGAATTAATTTCCAACGTCTGTCGCCACCGCCAAGCCCTGATGTTAAAAGGCCGAGGCTCTTTGCTTGCCCCCCAAGAGAGCGGCCAAGCCTCTGTCAGCGCGGGAGGAAATATTGTGTGTCCTTTGCACCGCTGGACCTACAGCGGCGTCAACACCGCCAGCCCAGGAATCCAAGCCGGCACCTTAATCGGTGCGCCCCACTTTACGGCCGACCCTTGCCTGAACCTGAACAACTATCCGCTGCAAGAATGGAACGGCCTGTTGTTTGAAAACAATGGGGTCGATGTAGCGACCCAAATGGCAGGCTTGGGACCCCGTGCGGATTTGGACTTTACGGGCTACGTCTTAGACCGGGTAGAAATGCACGAGTGCAACTACAACTGGAAAACCTTTGTTGAGGTCTACTTGGAGGACTACCATGTGGGGCCTTTTCATCCGGGGCTGGGTAACTTTGTCACCTGTGACGACCTGCGCTGGGAATTCAAAGAACACTACTCGGTTCAAACCGTCGGCGTCGCCAATCGTTTAGGTAAGGCGGACGCATGCGGTGGCTCACCGGTGTACGAACGCTGGCAAAGCGCCCTGCTCCAATACCGCGACGGTGTGCCACCGAAATTTGGTGCGATTTGGCTCACCTACTACCCCCACATCATGATCGAGTGGTACCCCCATGTGCTCACGGTCTCGACCTTGCACCCCATGGGCGTCGACAAAACCATGAACATGGTGGAGTTTTACTATCCTGAAGACATTGCAGCCTTTGAGCGCGAGTTTGTCGAAGCCCAACAAGCGGCCTACATGGAAACTTGCATTGAAGACGATGAGATTGCTGAACGCATGGATGCCGGTCGCAAAGCCTTGATGCAACGCGGGGACAATGAAGTGGGGCCTTACCAAAGCCCGATGGAAGATGGGATGCAACACTTTCATGAGTGGTACCGTGGGCGAATGGAACATGCTGGAACCCCACGCCAAGATCCGACCTAAGGTATGCAAGCCTTATGGATGGTTTTAGGGTCGTTTTTGTTTGCCACTATGGCCGTTGGGATCAAGTTTGCTTCCAACAGCTTTGGAACCTTTGAGCTGATTTTTTACCGCGGCCTGGTGAGTGTCATTTTTATGGGCATCGTGGTACGCGCCAAAGGTGTGCCTCTCACAACTCCGGTTCCAATGATGCATCTCAGCCGCAGTGCCATCGGTGTTTTATCACTGGCGAGCTGGTTTTATGCGATCGCTGAGCTTCCTTTGGCCACAGCCATGACTTTGAACTACATGAGCGGGGTATGGGTTGCTGCTTTTGTGGTTGGGGGTGCGCTCTTGTATGGCAACCCTGCGCGGCAAGCCCCTCTGCTTGCCACTGTGGCTATGGGGTTTGCGGGCGTGGTTATGGCGTTGCGTCCTACGATGGACCAAGATCAATTGTTTGCGGGTGTCGTTGGTCTGCTCTCGGGGATGGGGGCCGCTTTGGCGTACATGCAGGTGACCGCGCTAGGCAAGGTGGGTGAACCGGAAGTGCGAACCGTGTTTTACTTTTCTTTGGGTACCGCCTTGGTGGGCTTAGTGGGTATTGGATTTTCGGGCCTCACGCCTTGGCAGGCCGTTTCCTGGGAAGACGCGGCTTGGGTCGTCCCTATTGGAATTTTGGCCTCACTCGGTCAATGGTGTATGACACGGGCTTACCGCAAGGGCTCAACCTTGGTGGTTGCCACCATGCAATATTCCGGCATCGTGTTTGCCTGCATCTACAGTTTGATTGTTTTTGGAGATGTGATCGCGCCCATAGGCTGGGCCGGAATCGCAGTCATTGTCGCAAGTGGTATTTTGGCTACGATTTTGCGAACCCGCGCTATGCCCAATACACCGCCAGAGGAGCACTAACGATGTACACCACCCTCATCTCAACATCAGAGCTCCAAGAGCTGCTGCAAAGTGGCGCACCTTGCATGGTTTTTGATTGCAGTTTTGATCTTGGTCAACCCGATGCGGGGATCCAAATGTTTGAGGCGTCTCATCTGTCTGGAGCGGTCTACGCGAATTTAAATATCGACCTAAGCGCCAAAGGCGATCGCTTGCGCACTGGCGCTGAGAGTGGCGGACGCCATCCGCTGCCATCACGGGAAAACTTTGCCAAGTGGTTAGGCCAGATGGGATTTGGAAACAACATGCAGGCTGTCGTCTACGACCGCCAAGGAGCGAGTTACTGCGGGCGACTTTGGTGGATGCTGAAATGGCTAGGTCACGAGCGGGTTGCGGTCCTTGATGGTGGGCTACAGGCCTGGCAAGCGTCTGGTGGCGCGGTGGTCCCCGGGCCAAGCCAAACGCTTCCACGCACTGAATTTTCTATCGCTGAGCCCTTGGTTGCGTTAGTCGGTGCCGAAACCGTCTTGGCCAATCTAGGGAAAACGGATCAAACGGTGATCGACGCCCGAGCGGCGCCCCGTTTTCGTGGCGAAATAGAACCCTTGGACCCTGTCGCAGGGCATATTCCTGGCGCCTTGAATCGGCCCTTTACGAACAATTTAACGGCTGAGGGTTTCTTTAAATCGAAAGACGTTTTGCGGCATGAGTTTGAAGAACTCTTAGGCGCAAGACGCCCTGAAAACACCGTGCACCATTGCGGAAGTGGTGTCACTGCCATTCCCAATATCTTGGCGATGGCTATTGCAGGGCTTGGAAACACCGCCCTTTTTGCGGGCAGTTGGAGTGAGTGGTGTAGCGACCCGCATCGACCGGTTGCCAAGGGCTAAGGCACAGGGCGAGGCCCTGCTGGCATTTCAGTGCGCCAACCCACTGACGATGGTCACCAAGAAAATTCCGGCCAAAAGCCACGCAATTTGCGCTGCCGTTTGTCGCAAGGCCAAGCGTTTTTGCAACTGCGGAATAAGGTCAGCCAAAGCGACGTAAATAAAGCTGCTGGAAGCAACGACCAAAAAATAGGGCAAGTAATCTTGGAGTTGCTCAACTAGCCAGTACCCCAGAAAACCACCCAATGCCGTTACTGAGCCAGCCATCGACACCTTGACCAAGGCGATGCGTTTGTTGGGTGAGCCCATACGCAAAACAATTAAATCGCCCATGTGATGCGGAACCTCGTGGGCTAACACGGCCAAAGAGGCAATCACTCCCAAGCGCACATCGGCCATGAACGCGGAGGCAATCAAAACACCGTCGCCAAAACAATGCACGCTGTCGCCCGCCAAAACAGCCCATCCGCCGCCCACGGTTTTAGGACTTTGGGTCGAAGTGTGGGTGTGGTTATGCGCACTGTGCGGCTGATCGCGCTCTTCGTGGGAGTGCATCCCATGCTCATGGCCGTGGTGCCACAACTCGGCCTTGTCTAACAAGAAGAAGAAAACCAAACCAACCAAGAGGGTGAGAAATAAGTCGTGGGCGCTGGATTGGCTCTCAAAGGCTTCAGGCAGCAAGTGCATAAACGCAGTGGCCAACAAAGCGCCTGCAGCCATGCTGAGCATGTGTTGCGTATACCGGGCCAGCACCCCAAAACTCAAAGCCGCGGCCAGCCACACGCTACCAATGCCAGCGCACAAGGTACCCAAAAAAATTGCCAAGAGAATCATCAAAAACCTTTTTTAATGCGCTTTGTCCCAGTTGGGACCCACGCCAATTTCCGCCAGCAGCGGCACCTTCAGTGAAGCAACCTCGGCCATGATGCGAGGAATTTCTGTGCTTACCCATGACACTTCTTCCTGGGGAACTTCAAACACCAACTCGTCATGGACTTGCATGATCATTTTGGTACCCCGCGCTTGCGTGTCCAATACGCTTTGAACTTTCACCATACTAAGCTTAATCAGATCGGCCGCAGTGCCTTGCATAGGCGCATTGATCGCAGCCCGCTCAGCGCCTGCTCGGCGCTGGCCATTGGGCGAGTTGATCTCGGGTAAATACAAGCGCCTGCCAAAAACGGTTTCGACATAGCCTTGAACTTTGGCTTGTTCGCGGGTGGTGTCCATGTAGCGCTTGACGCCGGAAAAACGCGCGAAGTAGCGCTCGATGTAATTTTTGGCAGCGGTATTGTCAATGCCTAAATTGCGTGCCAGCCCATAAGCACTCATGCCGTAAATCAGTCCAAAGTTAATGACTTTGGCATAGCGCCGCTGCTCGTTGCTCACCTGGGAAACCTCAACGCCAAAAACCTCAGCAGCCGTGGCCCGGTGCACATCTAATCCTTGATGAAAAGCGTTGAGCAAAGCTTCGTCGGCACTGATATGGGCCATGATGCGCAATTCAATCTGGCTGTAATCGGCACTCGCAATCACGCTACCGACGGGGGCGATAAAGGCCTCGCGGACCCGACGGCCCTCCGCCGTGCGGATCGGAATATTTTGCAAATTAGGGTCGTTACTCGATAAGCGCCCTGTCACCGCAACGGCTTGCGCGTAATGGGTGTGGACTCGCCCCGTGCGAGGCAGCGCCAACTGCGCCAACTTGTCGGTGTAAGTGCCTTTGAGTTTGGCCAAGCCCCGGTGTTCCAAAATTTTGGCAGGCAAAGGAAAATCTTCAGCCAGTTTTTCTAATACTTCTTCATCGGTGCTGGGCGCACCGGTCGCCGTTTTTTTGACGACAGGCAAACCCAACTTGGTAAAGAAAATTTCACCAATCTGTTTGGGGCTACTGAGATTAAAGGGTTGGCCGGCAAGTTCATGCGCTTGGGTTTCAAGCTGCACAATGCGAGCGCCTAATTCATGGCTTTGGGCTGCAAGCGTCGCCGCGTCAATCAGCACGCCGTTGCGCTCGATACGATACAAAGATTCGCTACTGGCAATTTCAAGTTCATACACGAACCGCAACTTTTCATTGCGCTCAAGTTGAGGCCACAGTGCCATATGAACATCCAAGGTCATATCAGCGTCCTCGCAAGCGTATTCGGACGCACGCGCGACATCGACTTGGTCAATGCTAATTTGGCTAGCTCCTTTACCGCAAAGATCTTCAAAACTCACACCGGAGCGCCCTAGATGGCGGTCAGCCAAACTGGCTAGGCCGTGCGGCTTATGCACTTCCAAAATATAGCTTTGCAGCATCGTGTCGTGCGCGTAACCTTGTACTTCAATGCCGTGGTTAGCAAAAATATGGCGGTCGTATTTGATGTTTTGGCCCAATTTCAAGCGCTGTGGGTTTTCTAACCAAGGCTTGAGCCGATCTAACACTTCGCTGCGCGGGAGTTGGTCTGGAGCGCCTGCATAGGTATGTGACAAGGGAATGTAAGCCGCTTCACCCACCTTGACACTGAAACTTAATCCAACGATCTCCGCTCGCATAGCGTCCAGCGATGTCGTCTCTGTATCGAGCGCAACTAAGTCGGCCGTTTGAATGACTTGAAGCCACTTTTCAAAGCTTGACCAAGTTGAGACAGTTTCATAGTGGGTTTCAACAGGAACCAAGCGCGCAATCGCCGGCTCCTGCAGTTCACCAAACAAACTATCTTGGGCCGATGCCAACTTGGGCTCTGCAGCAGCCTGTTTTTGGGAGTTTGCTTTCGCCAAGCCTTTAAAACCGACCCGTTCATAAAACGAAAACAGACCACTGGTATCTTCTTCGCTGCGACGTAAATCTTCAAGCTTTGGAAGCCCGGGCAACCAAGCCAACAAATCGCAATCGGTTTTGATCGTTAAAAGTTGCCGCCCTGTGGGCAGCCAGGTCAGCGCCTTTCTGAGATTCTCGCCAACGACCCCCTTGATAGAGCCTGCGTTTTCAACCACAGACTGCAAACTACCGTACTCAAGCAACCACTTCACTGCCGTTTTAGGGCCCACTTTTTCGACACCCGGGACGTTGTCAACCGTATCACCCACCAACGTTTGGTCTGTC
>QYPA01000006.1 GCA_007279715.1 Comamonadaceae bacterium
ACCGCCCAAGGCGAAGTTTGGAGCGGGCTCACTGGCTTGCGAAAAGACAATACGGGCTACGACCTGCGCCACTTATTCATAGGATCCGAAGGCACTTTGGGCGTCATTACTGCGGCTACGATGCGGCTTTACCCCAGCCCTAAAGCGCAGCTGACTGCGTTTGCCGCCCTGCCGAGTTTGCAAGACGCGGTAACTTTATTAGGCTTGGCACACCAACACCTGAGCGCGGGGCTCACCGGTTTTGAGGTGATGGGGCAATTTGCTTTGGGCTTGGTGAAGAAACACTTTCCTGATCAGCGCGTTCCTTTGTACGAAACCAGTCCGTACTGCGTTGTTTTAGAAAATTCAGACAGCGAATCCATGGAACACGCCCGCTCCCAGCTTGAGCGCTTGCTCGAAGCGGCGATACAAAACGGCTGTGTCAGCGACGCCGTCGTCGCTGAAAGCCTGGCCCAAGCCCGTGCGCTTTGGCATATTCGCGAGAGCATTCCCTTAGCGCAAGCGCAAGAAGGTCTCAACATCAAGCACGATATTTCTATCGCGGTGTCGCGTATTCCAGAGTTTGTCGGATTGGCCGATGCGGCGCTTTCTAAAGCGTTTCCTGGTGTGAGGTTGGTGAACTACGGGCATTTGGGCGATGGCAATTTGCATTACAACGTCCAAGCGCCTTTTGGAGCAGATGCCGACGTATTTCTGCGTGACCAAGAGGTGCCCATCAACGCGGTGGTTTACGCCTTGGTCGATGCATTCAATGGCTCTATTTCGGCCGAACATGGCATCGGCAGCTTAAAGCGCGACACGCTCACCAAACACAAGTCGCCCGTGGCTTTGGGCTTGATGCGCTCGATTAAATCCGCGCTTGATCCCAATAACCTTTTTAACCCAGGCAGGATGTTGTCCTCACCGGCTGCTTTAGACTCTTAATCGCTGCTCCATTTCTTCATTTTTAATTGCAATGTCTCACACCGCCAACACTGACAAGCCCGCTGGACTTCGCCCCGTTCGCCACCAATACGAAGACCTGCTTCGCCACGCCTATACCCACGGCGTAGAAAAATCAGATCGAACTGGCACGGGAACCAAAAGCGTTTTTGGTTACCAAATGCGCTTTGATCTTAATGAAGGCTTTCCGTTGGTCACCACCAAAAAAGTCCATCTGCGCTCCATCATTCAAGAGCTTTTGTGGTTTCTGACGGGTTCGAGTAACAACAACTGGCTTAAAGAGCGGGGCGTGTCGATTTGGGATGAGTGGGCCGCACCCGACGGTGAGCTCGGGCCGGTCTATGGGGTGCAGTGGCGCAGCTGGCCTTCGCCTGACGGTCGCCACATCGACCAAATCAGTGAACTCATGCAAACCTTGAAATCCAATCCGGATTCACGGCGCATGATCGTGAGTGCTTGGAATGTGGGCGAGTTATCCAAAATGGCGCTGATGCCTTGCCATGCCTTTTTTCAGTTTTATGTCGCGCCCGCAAGCGAAGGCAAAAAAGCCAAGTTGAGCTGCCAGCTGTACCAGCGCAGCGCCGATATTTTTTTAGGCGTTCCATTCAACATCGCCAGTTACGCTTTGCTCACCCACATGGTGGCGCAGCAATGTGATTTAGACGTGGGTGAATTTATCTGGACCGGTGGCGACTGCCACGTCTACAGCAACCACCACACGCAAGTCGAACTGCAACTCAGCCGCCAGCCTTTGGCTTACCCTTCACTGCATATTCTGCGCCGCCCCACTTCGATTTTTGACTACACCATGGAAGACTTTGAGGTTCGCGGCTACGAACCCCACCCTGCAATTAAAGCGCCAGTGGCCGTTTAATTTGTCATGCAACTGCATCTGATTTTTGCTCGTACTGCCAATGGCGTGATTGGTCAAGACAACGCACTGCCCTGGCACTTACCAGAAGACTTGGCTCACTTCAAACGCATAACGCTTGGCTGCCCGGTCATCATGGGGCGCAAAACCTGGGATTCCCTTCCCCCAAAATTCAGGCCCCTGCCCGGACGACGCAATGTGGTCGTGTCGCGCCAAACGCATTTTGATGCCCCGGGCGCTGTGCATGCGAACTCCATCCAAGCCGCTTTAGCCCTGTGCGCCTCGGATGCACATGTTTGGGTGATTGGCGGCGCTCAGATGTACGCCCACGCCCTGCCCTTGGCCCACTCGGCTGTGGTTACGGAAATCGAGATGGAATGCTTGGGAGACGCCTTCGCTCCTGCGTTTGGCGCGCACTGGGAAGAAACCCATCGCGAGCGCCACATCTCAGCCCAAGGTTTAGCCTACAGCTTTGTGACTTTGCAAAATACATCATTGAAATAAGTCATGCAATTTGCCACTTGGAACGTCAATTCACTGAGCGTGCGCCTACCTCAGGTATTAGACTGGCTCTGCCAAAATCCGGTCGATGTTTTGGTTTTACAAGAAATCAAAATGACCGACGATAAGTTCCCGCATGAAGCGTTCACGCAGGCGGGTTACCACGCGCAATGGTTCGGTCAGAAAACCTACAACGGCGTTGCCCTTTTAAGCCGAACGCCCGCAACGCAGGTATTAAAAAATATTCCCGATTTTGCCGATGACATGGCTCGCCTGATCACCGCCAATGTGGGTCCTGTTCGGGTGATCGGCGCTTATTTTCCCAACGGCCAAGCGCCTGGAACTGACAAGTTTGAGTACAAAATGCAGTGGCTCAAAAGCCTTCGCGCGTGGGTTAAAGAAGAACTGCTGGCGCATCCGAATTTGGTCTTGATGGGCGACTACAACATCACCTTTGACGATGCCGACGTCTGGGACCCTGAAGGCATGCGCGATCAAATCCATTGCACCGACGAGGAGCGCTACCAACTCGGCGCCTTGGTCGCATTAGGGTTGAACGATAGTTTCCGATTGTTTGAGCAACCCTCGCAAAGCTACAGCTGGTGGGACTACCGCGATTTTGGCTTTAGGCGCAAACGCGGCCTGCGCATCGACCACATCCTCATCAGCCACGCGCTTAAACCTTTGGCCCGGGCCTGCCACATCGACACCACGCCCCGAAAAAATGAGCGCCCGAGTGACCATGCGCCGGTGGTTTTGACGCTGGACATAGCGCAAAGTTAAGGTGGTGCGGTAGGGTTGATTACTCCTGCGCCCCAACACCCCCCTTTTTATCCAAGCCCAGTTCCTGAATTTTTCGGGTGATGGTGTTGCGGCCAATGCCGAGTTGATTGGCGGCATCAATGCGTCGACCGCGGGTGTGGGTTAAAGCGGCTTGAATCAAGCGGGCCTCAAATCTGCGAGTTAACACATCCCACACATCACCATGGCCCGTGCTTAGCAGCGTTAAAGCTTCGTCCTCTAATTCCAACTCCCAACCCGTCAGTGGGGCGACGACCGCTTTTTCTAAACCAAGGGGCTGCGTTGGCCACATTAGGTCTCCACTGCTTGAGGTTTCAGTGGATTCTGAACCTAAAGATGGGTTTGAAATCGCGGGTGGTGATGAAGCCGATGCCAGCGCATTCATTCGCGCGTGGTCCACCCACTCGCTGCTACCAGCAGCGTGCAAACCCAAACGCGAAAGGCCTAACTCGGGAGGTAAATCTTTGGGCTCAATCACCTGGGCCGGCGCCATCACTGTCAGCCAATGGCAGATATTTTGAAGTTGGCGCACGTTGCCCGGAAAAGCAAAGTTTTCCATTGCTGCCAAGGCCGTGTCTGAAATACGTTTGGGCTCCACGCCAAGTTGTTTTGCGCTGTGCTGTAAAAAATGGCGGGTGAGCATGGGAATGTCTTCTTTGCGCTCACGCAGCGCTGGCAAGCGCAAGCGAATGACGTTCAAGCGGTGAAATAAGTCTTCGCGGAACGCGCCTTCTTTGACACGGGTTTCGAGGTCTTGGTGTGTCGCAGCGATCACCCGCACATTGGTTTTGACTGCGGTGTGGCCACCAACGCGGTAAAAATGGCCATCACTAAGTACGCGCAGCAAACGGGTTTGTAACTCAAAGGGCATGTCGCCGATTTCATCAAGAAACAAAGTGCCTTCATCGGCTTGTTCAAAGCGCCCACGGCGCTGCGTTTGCGCCCCTGTAAACGCTCCGCGTTCGTGCCCGAACAATTCACTTTCTAACAACTCTTTAGGAATCGCTGCGGTATTGATGGCAACAAAAGGACCGCTGGCGCGGGTGGAGTGTTTGTGTAAGGCGCGGGCAACGAGCTCTTTTCCAGAACCGGACTCACCAGTAATCATGACGGTGACATTGCTTTGGCTTAAACGACCAATCGCACGGAAGACGTCTTGCATGGCGGGCGCTTGGCCGAGCATCTCCGGCGTCTCGCCCATACGCTCTTCCGAAACTTCTTCGCGTTGGCTTTCTTGAACTGCACGGCGAATCAACTCAACGGCTTTGGGAAGGTCAAAAGGTTTGGGCAAATACTCAAACGCACCGCCTTGAAATGCGCTCACAGCGCTGTCTAAATCCGAGAAGGCCGTCATGATGATGACGGGCAAACCGGGATGTTTAGCTTTGACTTTTTCTAAAAGCTCCAAGCCCGAGCCGCCTGGCATACGGATATCGCTAACGAGAATTTGAGGACCGTCTTCGTCGTTGCTGTTGTTAAGCGCGGCAAGAACATCGCGCGAATTTGAAAAACTGCGGGTTGGGAGTTGCTCGCGCAACAGGGCTTTCTCCAAAACGAAACGGATGGACTGGTCATCGTCTACGATCCAAATCGGCTTCATGGCAGGCGCTTTCGAGTGTTTAACATTTATGGTAACGGAATCAAAATTTTGAAATCGGTTCGACCCGTCACGCTTTCGACTTCGATCAATCCATGGTGCTGTTGCACAAAGGTTTGCGCCAAGGTCAAACCCAGACCAGATCCGCCGTCTCTTCCCGACACCAAGGGATAAAAAATGCGGTCTTTGATCGAATCGGGTATGCCCGGTCCGTTGTCAATGACATGCAATTCCAATGCCAAGCGGTAGCGTTGTTTGCCAAAAGTAACTTGGCGACACACCCGCGTACAAAATGTCAGGCTGGCATCTCCCTGCCCCATGCGTTCTGACAGCGCTTGGCACGCGTTATGGGCGATATTGAGCACGGTTTGAATCAGCTGCTCCCGGTCCCCGCGAAACTC